>JAUQYW010000133.1 GCA_030587525.1 Candidatus Sigynarchaeota archaeon
GATAATATTGGGGCCTTCATACCCAAAATAGGACGGATAAATACGCAATGCGGACTTATTGTAGGCCCTGATGATAAACGCCTGAAAATCTTTGGTCCCGATGAAGTTCGATGCGGCATCGGTCCCAGCGTTGCCCGTGAGCGACCAGCCCGATGCGCCGCCAATCGGGTCGTAACGGGCATCCCCCTGGGCCATCGTCAGCAGGTCGCTGGAGGCGTTGCCGTCGATGTAACCCTCGGCGTTCAGGTCGCTGTAGTTCAGCTCGACCGGCCAGGCGTCCAGGAGGCTCCAGGTGCGCACCGCTTTGTCGGTGTTGGCGCCCCGGTCGATCAACGAAATCTTGACCGTGCCCCGGAACTCCTCCCCGGTGGCCGTGCCTTCGCCCTTGCTCTCCAGCTCGCCAAGGAATACAATGGCACTGGTGGCTGGGATGGGCTCGGAGCTGTCGCTACCGGCAACGTTCTCGAGAACTTGGGCACCATGCTGCAAGATCGCACCGATGATGGCAAGGACTTGTTCAATTTTCTACGATACGGCACGTATCCTTCTCCCCCGGTCATATGGAACTATGAATACTTGTATGCGATTTGTGCTGCGTCGTTCGCATACAACATGACGACGAACGTGACGTTACAACGGGCATTGTATGACTTCATAACCCGGCATTTCGACTGGCTACTCGGGTGGAACATGAACAACGTGTGCTTGATGGAAGGCCTGGAAGGTGGCGAAAACACGGTCGACGATTATTTCACGCGCCAGCGATTCATTCCAGGCAATTTGCAAGGCGCTTTCCCGGGCTCCATTGTCGACGGCTACCATTATTTCCCGGGCGACGTGTCGGGCGGTGAATCGACGAACAACACGGTCGGCAGGTTCGGCCCAATCACACCGCCACTGCCGGATGGATTGGAAATCTGGTCGATGAACGCATATTCCTTCGAGATGGCGTGCGCTGCATTTTTCAGCCAAGTGTTAGGACGAACCTAAGGTCGTTTCTCCTTTTTTTTTATGTTCACGGGTCTTTATAACAAGATTTTGTCAATTTCAACGTGAGAATGAAGCACATCGTCCAGCACCACCGCGTCTTTTTTATTGGCGAGCGATGCATCGATTCGTGCTTGCGTCCTGCGAACCTTCACATTATCGGCATGACGGCAATAAAATGCCCACGCCGGGAGAGCTCCAAACATGCCCGAATCGGGATATTTGTCCTCGAACTCGGGAACATCGGCCGGCCTCACGATCGTTTCCACGTGATGCTTCGCGCTTGCGGTATCAAATGAAATGCCAACATCCTGGATCGCCACGTTCTTAACTCGGTAGCCCGGCACGCCGGAAATGACGCACGGGAAGCTGGCATCCGTGGCAACGATGCCCGTGATCGAGATGTCTTGCAGCGAGCCCGGGGTCGGGGTCTTCTGGCCGCGACCTCGCCGGCCAAGACGCAGGCAAATCGGGCTAGAAATCTGGTGCATGGTGATGTTGGCAATGGCAAGACGCTCGATGGCAGCCCCGTCGACGGATAGAATCGAGATGCCTCCTGGGTGCGCATTCGTGCCCGGAAGCTGGGCAAACGTGCAGTTGGAAACAGTGATATCCGTGAAATCGCCCGGGCCTGATTCGGTGCCGAGCTTGAAGCACGTCGCGGAGGTGAGCAGTATGCAGTTCGTGATCACGACGTGAGCGCAATCGATCTGTTCACCCAAGGCCGGGCTCGATTTCAAGCAGATGGCGTCGTCCCTGCTATCCACGCGGCAATTGGAGACGCGGGCGAATCGGCAGCCATCGAGATCGATGCCGTCCGCGAACGCGTTCGCGATCCGCACGTTATTCACGTCGAGGTTCTCGCTATCTATGAACGAAATGGCATAATTCGGGGCATTCACGATGGTGATGTCACGAATCGTGACCCGCGTGCAGCGTTTCACTGCAATGGTCTTTGGCCCGAGCCGCCGGCTGCGGTTGCCGTCGATCCTCCCACCGCCTTGGATGCAAGCATTTTCGATGCCATCAAGGTAGAAGAGCGAGGGCCGGAAGTAAATCGTCTCGTGGTCCGCGCCGGGATCATACCCGAGCTCCTCGATGTCATCGACATCATCGTCGGAACCCATAGCGATGGTCGCGCCGGGGCTGATATCCACGGTAATGTTGGACTTCACGTGGATAGTGCCAGAGATGTACCGTCCCGGTGGAAAATGAACGATTCCCCCTCCCGATTTCGAGCATGCGACGATCGCCGCATCGATCGCCTTCGCATCGTTCGTGGTGCCATTGCCCGTCGCTCCGAAATCCTTCACGTTATAAATGGCAGCTCACCCGGTGACATCAAAGGAAGAGCCTTTCACGTCATCTTGCGCGATTGCAGGCTTCAGTTTTGCTAGCTTCGGGTCGATCCGGGATTGCATGTTTCGGATATGCACGTTTTCCGCGTGCCGGCAATAGAATGCCCACGCTGGGAGATCGCCGAACATGCGCGGATCCGGATACTTGTCCTCCGCTTCCGGCACGCCAGTATATTCGATGGTTGTTTCCAAGTGCTGTTTCGCGGCTGGGCCATACGCAATCATGACATTATTGATGAGCACGTTCTTGACATTGTAGCCAGGTACGCCGGAGATGATGCAAGGCATTTCAGCATTCGTTGCCACGATGTTCGAGATCGACACATTCTGCAAGATACCAGGAGTCAGTACCGCTTGGGCTCGACCGCGCTTCCCAAGACGGAGGAAAATAGGGCAACAAGCATTGTTCATGGTGATGTTCGAGCAAGCGATGCGGTCGATGATGGCACCATCCACGGATTCGATACAAATCCCGCCCGGCGGATTCCGAGAAATTGGTTGCTTGTCAAAGGTGCAATTCGAAATCGTGATATCGGTGAATCCTCCTGGCCCTGATTCCGTGCCGAGCTTGAAGCAATTGGCTGATGTCATGACGTGGCAATTCGTCACGGTGATGTGCGCGCAATCGACACCCTCGCCAAGTGCAGGGCTTGATTTCAGGCAAATTGCGTCATCACCACTATTGACCAGGCAATTCGAGACGCGCACGAACCGGCAACCGTCAAAATCGATGCCATCCGCAAATGAATATTCGATCCAGCAATTCTCAATAACGATCAAATCACTATCGATGCAACTGATGGCATAGTTCGGGGAATGCTCGATCTTGATATCCCGGATCGTCACCCGCGTGCACCGCTTCACCGAAATTGGTTTGGGGCCATGGCGCTTGGGCCGGTTCCCGTTGATCGTGCCGCCACCTTGAATGCACACGTTCTCGATGTCGTCCAAACGAAACAATGCACAGTTGAAATAGCTAGTCTCGTCGTCGGCATGCGGGTCATAGCCAAGATCCTCAATCGTATCGATGTCGTCATCATCCCCGATAAGGATGGTAGCCCCCGGGGAGATATCGATGGTGATGTTGCTCATCACGTGTATGGTCCCCGAAAGATACTGCCCCGCCGGGAAATGAACGATCCCCCCACCTGCCGCGGTACATGCCGCGATGGCTGCATCGATGCTCTTGGCATCGTTCGTCTTTCCATCGCCGGCGGCACCATGGTCCTTAACATTGAACATGCAGATCACTTTGTTGGATTTTTTGAATGATTGTACATTCCCGTAACCATGGATAAAGCTTCGTGGGTCTTCAAGCAAATCAAGATCCGTGCAACCACGGCATCGTTCATCAAGGGCATTTATCACGTGGAATCCCTTGCTGATACTATTGATGATCCGGCCGTGGAGCTAAAGATGTTCATCGTGCTGGAACCCAATCACGAAGAACAGCATTTAATCGAACTCTTGAAAACTGCTTTAGCAGAAAAACTTGGTGTCATTCTATTAATTCCCGAAGAAGGTATTTCCAAGAAAATTGTACTTTATCTTGATGGATACCCGCGAATTGATATCAAGTTCGGGACCGACACGCCGCTGGAACACGAATTGGCCGGAATTTTAAGACCCTTATACATAAAAGACTCCAAAACCAGAAGACAACAAGATATGCAAGGATCCATGCCGAATCATAGCGTGCCGTGCGGTTTCATCCACGAGCACGTTTCCAAGATATTGCATGATTTCGAACTGCACGCGATTGCGCATTTCCACTCCGATTATCTCGGGTTCTATGCAATCCATTATCCAATGCTGCTGGACACGCTTCATTTGCAAGGCGTTGTCGCGGGGAAACGCTTGGCTGCGAGTAGCACCAAGCATCTCTTGAACTCCGTGATGGTCGAAGGGGAACAGCAATACTTCGTTCGCAATTTCCTCAACACGTCATTTGGCAACGCAAACGAGATCCGGGAATACTTCATGGACTGGTTATTCTCGATTATCGAGGATATCCAGGCAAAATTCGGCAACGATGCCTTGCCTGCACCAGCCGGAGCGATTCAAGACTTTTGCACGCGTGTCCATGACACGTATTACCTGCGCAATTTTCGCAACGTTCAAGGAACCAGAAAAATATTTCGATCCGTTGCTCCCGCCGCGTATAAGGGAAGCGTGAGGCTGGAAAAATGGTTCATTGACCACGATATCAAGGCACTCGTGGATCTTCGCAGGCCGGATGAAGTCGAAAAGGATCCCGACGACGCCTTGCTCGCAGAGAAGCTCGGGCAGACCATCCACCAGCTCAACTTCAATGCCGACGAGGTCAATGCGAATGATTATGTCAAGGGGCTCGTCGGCTGCAAGGACACGATAAAAGCCATCTTTCGGGTGTTCTTGAACACGCAAGGTAGCACGTTGATCCATTGTGGTGCGGGGAAGGATCGCACGGGCATCGTTGCTGGGCTCGTTGAACTGCTCCTCGGCGTGCCGGAGGACACGATCGTCGCGGCATATTTGTTGTCGGGCCAGGATACCCGCGAGGAGCGAATCGTTAATTCCTTGACATACATCAAGCAAAATGGGGGAATAACCAAGTTCCTGGAATCATGTGGAATCTCCGGAAAAGAACAACAACTAATAATCAAGAAACTTCACGATTCATCGAGCCGATGAATTTTAACATACGTGAGTCTATGACCCGTGCATTTTCGGAACACTCATGTTTTCTCGTCCAAGCGCAGAACACGTGGCGGGAAAAAGACAAGGATATCCTCAAAAATAAGACGTTTTTAGAATACTTTTCGGATAATCCAAATTCGGATTGTCACATATGCTTAACGTGCCCGGTGTGTCGGGGAACTTGGGATTTGTTTGATCCTGAAAATCCCGGTGAATATGCTCCCGTGTGCAGCATTTGCAGCGTGGTGCTTGGGGTCTTCAAGAAAATTCTTGGAAAAAATGAGGGCGCCATCTTCTTTTCACATAACACGCTTCCAGGCAACAAATTAGCAAAATTCATCCGCATCATTATGAACGAGAGCAAGGTCAAGAAAATGTACGTACTGGAGACACCTTCGATTAAAATCGCCCAAGGAGAGCGGGATTTTGGGAGCAAGCTACGGCAGGAAACCGTTAAGTTGTTTGAATTCGTTGATAAAGTTGAAAAGGATGAGTTCGAGTACCTTATAATCTACGAAATTCGGAAGGATTGGCCTCATTGAAAGCTGCAGGGCAAAGAGATCGAATTGGCAATTTCAAGAAGGAAAAATGATTAGATCATAATCAGAAAAATCAACGTGTGACTTGATAAATGATAAAAACTGCTGAAGGATTGAAAATAGAATCGCTGACGAAACCCGTTCCTGGTGAGCTCCATCATGCCCACTGTTCGGGCGTCGTGGCTTTTCCTGATGGGGAAATTTTCGTGGTGTTCTATTGGGCAATACAAGAAGCAAATCGGAAGCAAAAAATCTTCGCGGTTCGCAAGAAACCCGGTGCTGATTGGTCGAAACCGGAAATCATCATGTCCCACCCGAGAATGATGACAGGTAACCCCGCAATATGGATCGCCCCCGATACAGGCCGTTTGTGGCTTTTTTACGTAAACTCGCCGGGCGGATGGGCAGCGTGTAACCCGCGCTGCGTTTATAGTGACGACAGGGGCAAGAACTGGTCAAAGCCCAAGCTGATCTATCCGTTCATATCACGCGGTATCAAGAATCCCCCAATCATCACAAAAACTGGCCGTTATGTGCTCCCTGCATACATCGAGTTTCGCGATTATTTCAGCGTGTTTTATCTCTCCGATGACAAGGGAAAGACATGGAAGGAACGAGGCCGAGTGAAGATTCCCGATAATGAGGTTCCCACGACTGTCTTGAAGGATCGAAAAAGAACCTGGGGACGTCTTGTTTTGCAACCGACTGTCGTGGAACGAAATGATGGGTTACTCTGGGCTCTCATGCGCGCCGCGCGACCTGTCGGCAAGATGTACCAGACCGAGAGCAATGATAACGGCGAGACCTGGTCCGATGCGAAGCCCTACATCTTGCCCAATCCTGGTGGTGGCTTTCACATGACCCGGCTCCAATCCGGAAACCTTGCGATTATTTACAATCACGCGCCCGTGCCGGAAGCTAATCATGGCTTCGAACGCAATCCCTTGTCCGTCGTTATCTCCGATGATGATGGCAAGACGTGGAAATGGCGCCGCAACATTATGGAAGCGATGGAGGACAACGTGCACCAACGCATCGGCGGTTATCCGACCATGATGCAAGGTGCGGATGGCGTGATCCACGCGACGTGGACGTTTGATCACCCCGGCGAGCTAGCAGGACAGAAGGTCGGTTTTAGTGACATATACTATACAGCATTTACAGAAAGCTGGATCAAGAAGAAAGCATTTTTTGCAGAACCTTGGGAATCTTGAATTTCTTACCTATTTACGATCATCCCTTGTTTCATAATGAAAGGGAAGATCACGTTTTTATTTCATATTGTAACCTAATATTATTCCACGTTTTCGGTAAAGAAGGTGAATTTTTCCATAATATTTAAAACACGCCGCCCTTCATCCAAATCTATATTTTCACCACTCTAACCATGAGGTTGGACAAAGTTGGACACTTCGCCCGCGCGGGTCGTTAGAGAAAACCCGCAGGCTCCGTCTTGAAAGTAAAACGAAACCGTGTTTATTGATTTCTAACTTAATATTTAAAAACCACGGAAAATGACCGAACATGCAACATCTTGATCATGATAGAATGCACCATGAGCTCCTAATAGCGAATTCAGCAATGATATCCAACTTTGTCCACATTTTTCACGAATAGTTACAACTGTTTCAACGATGCAAGTTGGGAAGTGAATACTTTGACCATTATCCAAGCGCCCGTGCAGGGTCCCGTGTCGGCTAGCGCGCAGCAGAAAGGCAGAAATTTCAAGGAATACAAGGTGGGATTCGCGGGCGGTGCGATCATGGTCATAAGCTTCCTCTTTGGATATGGCGTAGACCCCGGCAATAACCTTGCCAACCTGATGATGCTCGCCGGGTCATTGATCGTGCTCCTCGCCGCAAGCAACATAGTCCTTGAGTTTGCCGTCAAGCTCGCCGAAGCAGCAGGTGTCTCCGAGCTCATCATCGGCCTCACCATCGTGTCAATCGGAACCAGCATCCCGGAGATGTTTACCGCGGTGATTTCTGCAGGGAATGGTGTTGGCGCTTTCGTGATAGGTGACATCTACGGGAGTTATATCACGCAGTTGACCTTGTTCCTCGGGATCGTGATCATCTGGGCTCCAAGGACGGTGAGTAAATGGTTCGTGCCGAACGTTAAACGGGACGGCGGGTTAATGCTCCTCGCGCTTTGCCTTCTTTCGTTTAACATCGTGGATGGATCCCTCACCTATCTCGAATCGACCATCTCCGTGGCGATATTCGTCATATACACGGTTTTGCTCTACCTCTCATCCAAGCGTGACCCGAATAAAAAAACCTTGCAGATCAACACGACCGAATCCATGGAGGAATTCGAGGGGGTGCACACGAGGAAGGAGATCGCTGAGATCATCGAAACAAAGGTTGCCACGGGTCAGATGGACATGGTTCCTCTTAGGCTAAAAAAATCTCCTCGATTGATCGCCACCTACATCGCGATGGTACTTGCCGGCACGTTTTTTTGTTTTATCGGGGCACACTGGATGGTTGAAAGCGGGGTGAATATCGCCCGATCGATGATCGTTCCAGAACACGTGATTGCCGCGACCATCGTTGGATTCGGGACAGGCATGCCTGAATTCGTGGTCTCGTTCGTTGCCGTGAAGCGGCGGCGATATACCATTGCGTATGGCAATTTGCTGGGGTCCAACGTGGTCGATCCCCTCTTATCCATCTCGCTGGGCGTGTTCACGAGACCGATCTTGCTCGGAACCGAAGCCGCCTTCCAGATCATCGCTACTATGTTACCTGTCGCTATCCTCGTTGATCTATTCATCATCGGGATCTTTTCACGAAAAGCGAGCACCCGCAAGTCGGGAAGGTTCTTCGGCGTGGTATTGATGGCTTTTTACGCGGCATTTTTCGTTATCAGCCTCGTTTTTCGAGGATGAACTCCTTTTTTATAATCACCTTGGTAAGATAGATATCATCCCATTATGATGAGCAGAGGTATTTCGGGATGATCACGACAAATGATGCCCAAGGTTCTGTGCCACTGGTACGTGACGACCCGGTGCAATTCACGATGCCAGACATGCTCTATCTGGTCTGATGATCGGTACAAGTGCGAGGAATCGTCGATCGAAAGCCGTCTCGATTTGCTAAAACAATTGAAAGCGATGGGTTTCTTATCGATCGATTTCACGGGCGGTGAGCCATTACTTTATCCCGGGCTTCCATCCTTGATCCTCGCCGCGAGGAAAATGGGAATCATGACGTTCCTCACCACGAACAGCTTGCTCTATCCAAAATATGCACGTGCATTACAGGGAAACGTCAGCGCCTTGTCATTCAGCCTCGATTCCCCACACCCCAAGATCAACGATAAAATAAGGGGTATCCCGCATTTCAAGAAAGCCATACGAGCTATGAAGCTGGCCACCACGTTGGGAGAGGTGCCGATGATAAAAACCACGGTATGCCGTGAAAACGTCAATGACTTGAAAGTCTTTGCCGAGCTGGCGAGAAGAATCGGCGTGCTCATCGAATTTAATGCAGAATTCGCGTATTTTGGTAACCCGGCATTTGATAATGCCGGCATTCAAAAAATCTTGAAGATCAAGAATCATCCGAATGTCATCATCAGCAAACCACATTTACAATTTATGCTCGATGGTGGGAACAACCCGTGCCGTCCGAAATGCCACATCGGCCACAACATGATCGTTCTTGCGCCCGATAACCAGCTCTATTACCCGTGCATGCATCTCGTGCAAGACAAGATACCTCTGAGAAACGGCAGCATCAAGGAAACGCTGGAACAGATGAAAAAGGATCGGCTCGTTGAAAAAATCGGGAATTTCCCGTTCTGCAATCGATGCACGATACCGTGTTACATGGAATCGAGCTATTACACCGGGATTGACAAATACTTCGTGCCGTGTTTCGGTGGACGATTGGATTACGTGAAGAAGCGAGTGCGCCTTTCCTTAATCAATCGCCTCGAAAAATAACGTCCTCAAATGTGCTAAAATAATCACGTTATCCGCATTTCAGGGGGAACCTTATCATCATCGTGAGAGGTTAAAAATAATTGCTTTATTGCTTATTTGGTCACTCTTTTCTTGAAGCCCTTCTATCATCTTTCACGTGAAGATTTAAGGAATATTAAAATAGATCACTCCCCCTTACTTGATGCATGACAGCTGAATTGAAAGTATTTGAAGAGTTTATCTGTTTTTCAAGGCAAATGAAGAAATGGATAATCAGCAATGCCGTGATCTGTATCATCGTCGTGATTGTTACGTTATTCACGGCATTCGATTTTGTATTCATGCCCTACCTTAATGACTTTTCAATTTATTACTATACTTCAAAAACCTTCTTTGAAAGCGACCCGACGCTCATCTATAATGCTGAATATATGTTCGAAACGTATAGCGTTCTCGCCTATCGTTACCTTCCGGCGGAATTGTTCGTTTTTTATCTTTTCGTGCCATTTGGACTTAATATTGCCTATGTCATTTTCTCTGCAATCAGTTACGTGCTGAATCTTCTATCTGCATTCTTCTTGTATCGTATTGCGAAGAAAATCTTGAAAGAAGGATGGGAGGTGATGCGAAAATACATAATAGTTTTTTTCCTAATGACATTTCATTTCAGCAATTACATGACTGGACAAGTATCAGCGATCATCGCTTTTTGCGTGACCGCTTCTATTTACTTTTACTTCTCAAAACGAATAGCTTTGTCATCGTTATTCATCGGGCTTTCGTTTTTCTTCAAGCCAATTTCCGCGTTTGTCATAATATTTAGCATACTTGCAAGCAGTAAATCTCACGTGTTGAAAAGGATCATCTTTATCGTGATCCCATTAATCCCGGATGCAATATTGTTTCTCACGAATCGCGGGCTTATTTCCGGGTTTATCAAATTGAATTTCGTTGATTTAAACGAAACATCCGTAACGCCATCAATCAGTTTTTCAAATCTGTTTAATACATTCGGGGTTTCATCGACGTGGGTAATGATCTTTGGTATTGTGTTCTTGGTTTCTTCTTGGTTTTTTATATCGAAACACGTGAAAGATAAAGGGTTTTTTGCGATCACCTACGGCATTCTATGCCATTTCCTAATAATGTCAGCCGTTTGGGATACACAAGTATTATTTTTATACCCTGTGCTTGCCGTGGTATATGCATTCTACGGAAATGGCCAATCATTCAAAATCTATATCCTTTACCCGTTAACGTGTAGTTTGTTTGCATTTGCCTATGCCGGTTTCCCACTAGTGATTCTCGCCGTAATAGTCTCTATCGCAACCCTCCTCTTGTCCATCTTTACTATTTCTTTATTCGTGCGTCCAAGAATTAATTAAATCACGCGCGTCATAATCGATGATATGGTGAAGCCAATCAAGAGCTCCCATCATTATAAAAACGTGAAACGGTGAAACGGCAGGATGGACTACTCAATCAAGGACTTAAAAAGTTATATTCACGGGCTTTATTGGTTTGGCAAGGAGGACTTCGAGTTGAACCGGTTCCCGTCGTCTGCCTTTCCAAGACTGTCCAAGGACGTTGCCTTCCTGTCCACGAACCCGGCCGGCGTGAGGATTCGATTCCGGGCGAAGACGAGTGGCATCGGCGTGGAACTGGAGATGCGCCCCACGCAAAAGTACGACCATTTTTCACGGGCGGGGCAGTGTGGCCTCGACCTTTACATCGATAACAAGTACCATCACACGTATGTTCCGCCACGTGACGAGTATTTTCTGAGCTGGATGGAAGTTGATGGATCGCGCGAGCATGAATACATGATTTACCTCCCGACATATGCTAGTTTGCATCTTATTTCAGTTGGCGTCGATAATACAATCCTTGCTGCCAAACCCTATGCGATCAAGAAACCGATCGTGTTTTATGGGTCGTCCATCACTCAAGGAGCCTATGCATCGCGACCTGGCCTTGCCTACCCATCCATCATCGAGCGGGCGCTCGATGCTGACATCATCAACCTTGGATTCTCGGGCAACGGGAAGGGTGAACCCGAGGTTGCCGATCTCGTCTCGCGGATCGACGCGTCGTGCTTCGTCATGGATTGGGGCGGGAACTTGACCTCCCCTCCTGAGGCGGGCTTGTTCGAGCAACGATACCGCCCGTTCTTGAAGATGGTGAAGGAACGGCATCCCGATACACCAATTCTATGCAATAGTCTTCAATGGATCGACCCCCCGCAAGCCGATTCGCATTTCCAGACTCGTTGCGAGAAAATCAGGTCAGAAACCCGGGCTGTTTACGAGGAAGAGATCAAGAAGGGCAACCAGCGGATTGCATTCATAGACGGTAAAAAAATCATCGGCCCGGACGACAAGGACTGCACGGCCGACGGGACCCACGCCAATGATCTTGGCTTCCATCGTTATGTTGAAGTGATACTCCCCGTCTTGAAATCACTTCTCGGAGTGTCTTGATATGAACCCGCTGCTAGAAAGCCTCGGATCTTGCATCGAACGACCGGAGACGGCGTGGACGGCGCTCGCGGAACATAAAGCCACCCGTGCCGTAATGATCGTGATCGGCTTGTATTCATTTTCCCGCCTTGTTTCTATCTTGCTCGATGTTCATCGAGCATCGTTTATTGATCTCGTGAATGGCGATCCCATGCAATTTTATTTCGGGAGCTTGGATCGCGGGACCTTTTGGCATTCATTGGTCATTGGGTCCTACGCTTGCATCGTGGTATTCATGACATGCGCGATCTTTGCTTCGATTGTTGCGGGACTAGGAAAAAAGAACGCCAGGCTGGCTTTCATTGATTTCCTAGCTGCGATGACCGTACGATTCCCGATCATCTTTGGAATTGGCTTGATCATCTCTTATTTTTCACCTGTCGCCCTCATTTACAAGTCGACCGTCGTGCTTGCGGTATGGGCAGCTGCTTTCGGGCTCGGCATTTTCGAAATGTGGCGTGTTTCAGGGAAAATAGCCGTAAAATATGACTTGAAGCCGCGGATAGGAATCTTATCATCGGTTTTTACTTCGATTGGTTTTACTGCAATCGTGATAGGAATCACGGAATTGATCGGGGGGTTTTCATGACTGATAGGCCAAGCCCTGAAAGGAAGGGGCGAAAGAAAACCCTCGCAGCGGCGTGGTTAATGCTGTCGATCTCGGTCGTGGCGTTCTCGCTGGTAGATGCCGCCTTTCCTATGAATTTGCTACAGGCTGTGGAGGAAGATCGGTTGCTCGCAGAAGCCCGGCAGCGCATTATGATCGTGCGGTGTGGCAACGTCACGATCGATCTTGGCGCGGGCAACGCGGGAAAAACGGTGGAGATTCACCAGCTCACGCATGCGTTCAAGTTTGGTTGCGAGGCATTCTGGTACAACTGCACGGGCAATGCATCGCTTGATGAAAGATATGCAAGTTATTTTTCCCGCTTGTTCAACTACGCAACTCTCCGGTTTTACATGAATTACTACAACGAGTTCCTAGGCAGCACGTATCTGGCTAACGTGCAGCAGATATTGCATGGTATGACG
>JAUQYW010000151.1 GCA_030587525.1 Candidatus Sigynarchaeota archaeon
TCGTGATCACTTCATCTACCTGGTACATACGTTCGATATCAGCAGAGACCACGACGATGTCATGGATCTCTGGCTCCGCGAATCCCGCGATCGTGTAATTCGTCGCGTTGCGCGTCGCGGCAAAATCGAAGCCGCATGCCACGGAAAAGCTGATGGACACGCTCGAGTTGCCGGGAAGAGTTGATGCAAGGCTGTATTTCGATGCGAGCGTGACATTGTCGACCGGATCGCCAGCCGGATTTCCATTAAACACCAGCGAATCGTTCTGCACCCAGGAAATCGTGTCGGTTAGGCCGCCGACAGCCCGGGCCGTGCTCGTGCGATTCGCCTTGAACATGAGGAAGGATGAGTTTTGCGACCCGCGCGATGTATCGTTCACGTAGAGCATGTCATCGCCGGCAAGGTACCCGCCCGTGTCGTCTTTGGCCATGCCGAGTATATTGTTTTGGTAATCGAGGTCTGCTTTCATCCACGAGTGCAATGACAAGTTTGCCACGGGCGAGTTCCCTTTGTTGATGATGTCGAACCGCAACCGCATCGAGATCAACGACCTGATCCATGTTTCTGCCGTGATGACGACGAGCAGCTTGTCATCGTGGCCAAGCACGCCCACGGCGCGGGAATACGTGCCGAAATGCGTTATATGCATTTCACGGTAGACTTTATCGAGCAATAAAAACCCGAATTGGCCGTCGTGGTATAATCCGAACATGCCTTGCAATAAATTCGTGATGTTGCGTTGATTCCCTACATTTGTCGTGTTTTGCAAGAGATAGGTGAAAAAATTCATCGAGCCATAGCTCGACACGAACCACAACGCGGTCGTGTTCACCGCACCCAAGATCTCGAAATTCGGCACGAAGCCAGCATATGGCATCGCCGGGGTAAACGTCCGGTTCGGGGATATGCTCGAATTATGCTCATCGAGATATTGCCACGCCGCTGGAACGTTGATGATACCTTTTCCTTGCACGTTTGCATCGAAGCCGAGGCTCGTTGCCGTGGTCACGATGGCATCCTTGAGCGTTTCTGGCCGTGCGAATTGATGCCCCTGGAGCAGCAGCGCGCATGCCCCGGCGACGTATGCCGCTGCTGCCGCGGTCGAATTTGTCGTCGTGTAATTTCGATTCGATGGAAGCGGGACGCCGTAACTGGACGTGATGTTCAACGGTAACGAGCTGAAACTCCCTAGTCCCGTGAGATTGAGGAGGGGGAGGCAGGATGTGATGTTCACCGCGGGCGCGAGGACATCTGGCTTCGAAACAAGCTCGATCGTGGGGCCCCGCCCCGTGAAGTTGGCTAGACGAACGGGCGATACGGTTGTGTCTGCCCCGCCGGCGCAGATCGATGATGAGGCCATCCCCGGCGTGTTTACTGTCATGTACGAAGGGCCGATATCACCACTCGCTGATACCACGGTCACCCCCTTTTTCGTGATCTCGTCAACCGCCGTCGTCAGGGGATCGCCCGGGAACCCGAGAATGTTCCATCCGGCAACGATGATGTCCGCGCCGTGCGAGAAACAAAACTCGATCGCCGAGACCGCCCAATGCCATAGCGTGATGCCGATGAGGTCGACGCACTTGGCGTTGATGAGCTGGGCTCCAGGCGCGACGCCCGTGTACGCGCCATTCGATGCATTTCCCGTGCCCGCGATAACACCAGCGAGATAAGTTCCTTCACCATTGATATCCACGTATAGCGGGTCCCAATCCACCAGGCTCACGTTCGCGATCACCTTGGGCGCAACCGCGGTGCCATTCCGCTCATCATACACCCACTTGAGATCCGGGTGCATTCCGATGCCCGTCGAGAGTATGCCAATGATTGTTCCCCGACCATCAACATGACTTGAATTCCTGAAGCTCGCGATATTTCCGAAGACGGAAGGCGATATGCTAGGTCGGGGCACCGAGCCCTGGAACGCATCTTTCGTATCGATTTGCTGTTCAAGCCACGCGCTCTTGATGCACCTTCCGCAATCATCGCGTAATAATTCAATGATGCAAGACGCAGGTTCTGAAAAGTAGATACCGGCCACCAGATCGTGATCTTCATGCGCAATCGAGGGGTGTTCATTTACCCAACACGTTTTTGCACTAGCGTCGTGGAATAAAAACCAGCAATCGATCACCTTTATACCTTCAGCATCACGCAGCGCTTTCTCGAGTGCTGGATCAACGTCAATGTTGCAATTCAAGAAACCAGACTCGCTGGTACCGCGACTGTCTAAATAAAAGGTCTTACCTGTGCCATTCATCGATAGCAATTGCAGCATAAGAACCGAAAAGGCAATCAAGGAGCATGCAGCTATTTTCTTGAATTTCACCATTGAACAACCAGCATCGAGCGGGTGGTAATTGCTATGAGTAGAAAAGAAATTGAAATAGAAATTATTAACGTGCACTTTCATTAACTAATGTAAGTATCCTATATCTCCAGCAACCAGTATGAGTCCATTTTATGTCCACAACGACGCCCCGCATTCTAGAGACCGTTCTCTTTGGCGGTGATGAATTTCACCAAGCCGTGGAATGGGCATTGGACCGGGAAGACGAGCAAATCCTGGTGAACATTCATGGTTCCGAAACCTTCAATATTGAAGGCGTGGTGAAGAATCTCCCGAAAGCCTTGATACGCGCGGGATTCGGCATGACCAAACAGATTCTGAAGGGCATCATTGGCAAAAGCGACAAGAAAGCTTTCATCCCGAAGGATATTTCCAAGTTCGAGGTATTCAAGGAGATCGAGCTGCAAGGATTCTTGCTCAAGGCCAAGCGAGGCTTTCGCACGAATTTCATGGCCGTGAGCGTCGTGCAAGGAAGCATTGGAGATACGACCATTCCCGAGGGTACTATTTTAACTCTGGGAAATCAGAATGCAAGTGCGGAGGATGTCCGTACCTACGTCATCCAGATGGAGAACCAGTTCAAGAAAAATTACGACACGCGGCGCTATTTCGATGGCCGGGAGATCAAGGGCGCGTGCGAATACTTGAACGGTATCCTGGAGACCACGCAAGTCTCGGCGCAAGTCTTCGGCATCTGGTCGAAGACCAAGCAGACATTCTTTGGCACGGGCAAAGTGCTCCGGGTCACCCAGCGGGAATTCCCGAAGCACCGCTTGTTTCTCTTCCTCCTCGACCAAGGCATCGTCGGCCAAGGCAACGAGCTGGAGAAAGGCCGCATCGTTCGTGTCGGCGGCCTTGGCATGATCAATTCGGAACAAGTCGTGGCAAAAAAGATCATCTTTGAACCAAAGATGGGCATGGAGGTCAAACGCTACGACAAGGTCCTGGAAGTCGAGAACCTCACGGTCGATTACGGCGACAAGGGAAAACCGGTCATCGAGAACGTGAATTTTTCGATCAACGACGGGGAAATCCTGGGCATCGTCGGGGAGTCCGGCGCGGGCAAGACAACGACCTTGAAGGCCATCATCGGCGACATCAAGGATTATCAAGGAAAAATCAGGGTGTGTGGGTACAACGCGCAGAAGAAGCAAATCATCACGCCCTTGTATGGCTATGTCCCGCAAGACCTTTCCAAGATGTACCTCACGTACACGCCGTTACGGAACATCATCCACTTCGGCTCGCAGTATGGTATACCCGAGCAAGAGCTCATCCAGCGCGGCAAGGAAATTCTCAAGGACCTCGGTATCTTCTCGAAGGCCAACCAGCCGGTTGATCGCTTGTCCGGCGGTGAAAAACGGCGAACGAGCATTGCCATCGCGCTCGTGCACCGGCCGAAGATCTTGTTCCTCGATGAACCAACTTCCGGCCTCGATCCGACAACGCGGCACGAACTCTGGTCGTACCTGGACAAGATCAGCCGCCAATACGGGGTTTCAGAAGTCGTCATCACCCATTATCCCGAGGAAGCAGAATATTGCGACAAGGTTGCGATCTTCATGAAAGGGAAAGGCTTTCTCGAGTTTGGCTCGCCGATGGAGCTGAAGCAGCGATTGCCTGGTGGTGGGTATGCTGCCGAGCTCACGCTCGAGCAATTCGATCCCGATGCCTTGGAAGTGCTGAAAAAAATCGACGACATCGACTTGATCTTGCAGCGTGGCGGGTCCATCCGCATTTTTGCGAAGGACTTGAACCAGCAACTGTACGATAAAATATTCAAACAACTCAACGATCATGGCTATAAAGTTCATCGTATTGAACCAAAAGCTGAAATTGACATGATCGACTATTTCCTCTACAAGGTCAAGCAATACAGGAACGAGTAAGTGGTAAACCTTGGCGAGTACACCTTTCGTGACGAAAAAGATCGCAAAACGCGAGTTTGGCCTAATGCGATTTTTCATCCTGGTCAAGAAGGAGCTCGCGTCGATTTGGGCAGATAAACAAGCCTTGCTCATCGTGTTCATACTCCCTTTGCTCGCAGTGGTAGCCGTAGGCGTCACTGGCGCGGCGGCCGACAAGACCATCGATATGCTCACGGCGGGCAGGCAAGCTGATCTTGGTTACGTGAACCTCGACAGGTCCGTCGGGTATCCGAATTACGTGCTCAGCGACGAATTCATCGCGGTTCTCGGGCGCCAGCCGGGCGTCACGCTCACGAAATACGACACGGTCGCGGAGGCAAACGAGAGCCTTTACAGGGAGAACATCATTGGATATGTTGTACTTCGAGATGGCTTCGAAATGAACGTCTCGGCGCATTTACCCGCGTTCGTGGAGTGCCATGCAGATGCAGTTTACATCCTGGCTCAGCCGCTGGTCACGTCAAAGGTCAACGATGCTATCAAGGAGTTCAAGATAGCTTTTAACCTGTTGGAAGACGAAATCAACTACGAGACCCAGGATTTATGGCATATCAGGTCGCCCTTGTTCGTCGCCTGGCCGATGATCTTGACCTTAACGCTCATGGCAAGTGCATTGATGCTCGCGACGCAAAGTATGGTCGGGGACAACCCGATCATGCGAGTGGCCCTCACGCCGAGTAGGAAATTCGAGATTGTCTCGGCAAAGGTGGCAGCATACACGATCCTTGAAATGATGCAATCCCTCGTGCTCATCCTCTTCCCGATGTTCTTGTTCAACTTGAACTATCCGGGCAACTTTTTTGCTATCTGGATATTTTCCATATTTATCTCATACTGCGGCGTGGCTATGGGCGTGTTCTTGTCGAGCCTCGCAAAGACGAAACTCCAGGGTTCGCAATTCTTTTTAGTCGGTTTTATGGCGATATTCATCCTCGGTAGCGGTGTGTTCGTCAGCGGGCCTGAAAAGATCTTTCCCATGATTTATTCCATGAACGGAAGCGCCCTGGTTGCCTACAAAGACTTGCCATTCGCGCTCATGTGGCCATATATATGGCCGCAGCTCGCGTTCGGGACGATATTCTACCTCGCGGCATATATCGTGTTCCGCTTGAAGAAGGGGGCGATTTGATCGTGACAATAGAACCTACACCTTCAGCTGCACCTGCTACTCTTGCTTTGCCAAAAACACCAGCGATACCGGGCGACCGGGGCAAGAGAAAGATCATCGATATCCGAAACGTGACTGTGACCGTTTCGTCCCCAACGTTTTCCCTCAGGCATTTCATCAAGATGAACCGCGTGACCATCATCAAGGATGTCAGTTTTTTCTCGTATGAAGGCGAGATCCTTGGCTTGATCGGGGAATCCGGTGCAGGGAAATCCACGATCCTTCGTTGCATCACGGGTCAAATTAAACCAAACACAGGGACGGTAGCCGTCGCGGGCATCGACATCGTCCACCACAAGCGCGAGGCCATCAAGCGCTTTGGATACGTGCCCCAGCTCGAGCTGCTCTCGGTCTATGACCACTTCACCGCGATCGAGAACGTGTATTATTTCGGCAAGATGTATCTATCCGGCGTTCCCGACGAACAAATCAAGCAGCGAGCCAAGGAGGTGCTCGGCATCCTCGGTTTCAAGGAAGCGCTTATGGACAAGAAGGTAAAAAACTTGTCCGGCGGCGAGAAAAAACGCGTCAGCATCGCCGTGGGGATGATCCACGACCCCGAGGTGTTGCTACTCGATGAACCCACAACAGGGTTGGACATCTCGCTGCGCATCCAGGTCTTGAATTATCTGAAAAACTTGAACAAGAAACTCGGCATTTCGGTCGTCATCGTATCGCACGATCTTGAAATAGCCCAGTATTGTAACCGCATCGTGTTGCTGGATAAAGGCCGCGTCATCGAGTTTGGAGACCCGGAAGAGATGATCAACCAGCTCTTGCCATGCGAGGGCAGGGCGATAAAACTCGAAGTCGCCGAGCTCAACGACGAGATCATAGAATCGCTGCGTGGCGTGCCCGAGATCAAATTCGTCATCAAGACCGGTCGCAACGATGTCAAGATCTTTGCGGAGGAAATCGACCGGAAGATGATCAGCAAGGTCATCGAGATATGTGACTTGATCTCGGTCCCGATCAAGTCGATCACGCTCGACCGGGCAGATTTCACGTCGTATTACCGAATCCGGTCCAAGTTGGAAAAGGACCGACAGAAACAAGAAAAGGAGCTAGCCGGTTCGACGACGATTTGAAAGGGACTGGAAAAATCTTCAAGTTTTTCTGCGGGTTCTGGTCCCTTTTCTCTCTTTTCTCTCTTAAGATCTGAAGAAATTCAGCAATTGAGTCGTAGTTTCCAACAACAAGTCAGGATTGCTTTCGGCCAATTTCGAGTCGTACCCGCTCTTTACACCCACGGTTTTCACGCCCTTGTTCTCGAACGAGCGCTTGCCGGCTTGGATGTCTGTGTGCATATCGCCGATCATGACTATGCTGCCCGCGTCGAGCAACGGCATATTGATTAACGCCCTGGTGACGATGATCTCGATACCCTCGGGATCCGGCTTGACATGGCCCGGAGTTACCTCGCCCGCGCCTATGATCAAGGGCTCGGGGAAATACTGGTCGATGCCAAATTTCTTGAGCTTGTCCAACACCGAGGATTTCATACCCGATGTCAAGATGGCGAATTTAATCCCTCTACCGCTTAAGATCGAAAGCATTTCTGGAATGCCATCGTAGAGGCCTTTATTCTCGACTTCTTTCAAGTATTGCTGGTATATGCTCAATCCAATTTGCAGCTTCTTGAAATAAGTCTTGTCTTGCAAGAACGTGAGCTCCTTGAGCAACTTGTACGATTGCAGCACGATCTTGGGGATGGGGATGGACATCAATTTTTGAATCAGCGCGGCGATCTCGTCCACGGCTTTCGAAAATTCCACTTTCAAGCCATAGTTCTCTATTGCATTTTTCGTTCCTACCTTGATCGCTTCGAGACCGTTGAACAAGACGCCATCGAAATCGAAAATGATGAATTTCACGTTTTCAAATTGAATGACCACGTTCTTGCACCAGATCTAACAATGCTAGCACTATAAACGAAGGGGTTTATTTGAATGATGCGCGGCGTCGCCCTCGTTTAATACAAACTACATATGAACTTCTTAATACAGCTCACGATAATGTTAAAAGGCAAAAAAACCGCTTTTAATCGAGGCATGTATATCCATGGGAAAAAAGCGAGCAACAAAACCCGCGATAAAACCGGGAACGAAGCCCGTGAAACCAGCTAGCAACGAAGCCGTTAGTGAAGAAAAACAACTTGCTGGCGAAAAAAAAGAAGAACCTCCCGTGGAAACGCAACCACAAATTAGTGATCAAGCGCCCACCAAGGAAATAATGGGTGATTTGAAAACTCGCACAGGACCCGAGTCGGATGAAGATGAGATTGCTCGCGCCCTCGAAGAGGCAAAGCAAAGCGATGTTGAACAGCAAATCGCTCAGCCTCAGAAGGAGCCCATCGAAGCGGAGCCTGCCCCGACCATCGATCAAGCCAAGGTTCCCGAGCCAAGCACCGAGAAAACGCCGGAACCAGCGAAGGCACCCGAGCAAGCACAAGCACCAGAACCAGCAAAAGCGCCCGAGCAAGGCCCTGCGCCGGAACCAGCAAAAGCGCCCGAGCAAGTCCCAGCGCCGGAACCAGCAAAAGCGCCCGAGCAAGTCCCTGCGCCGGAACCAGTAAAAGCACCCGAGCAAGTCCCTGCGCCGGAACCAGAAAAAGCACCCGAGCAAACGCAGGCAGGAGAGACGAAACCACCCGTTCCAGTTGAAGGAACCCAGATTTCAGCAGGCCAGGTAGAAGGTAACGGTCCAGGAGCAACCCCAGGGGCTCCGGCAGGGGAAGAGTCCATATTCGAATCGCAAGCCGATCTTGAAGAAATCCTCAGCGCGATGGAAGACGTGAAGAAGGACGAAGCGAAGACCATCGCTTCGGCTGTAATGGCCATTGAATCCGGCCAGGATGCAAAAAAAGCACTTGAAAATATTTCGAGCGATGTAGCGGAAAAGATCCAGAAGCAATTGGACGAGCGAAGTGCAGAAGAACAGCAAACCTTCGTCACCGAGGATGATTTCGTGAAACACGCCGCGAACTCGCTATCAAAGACGTGGTACCATTGCCTCTATTTTCTCGCGTTCAAGTCCGAGGAGGGCATAGCAACGAAGAAAGTCTTGTACGACGCGTTGAAGGACGTGCTGTCCAAGAGCCCGGTCGATTCGCTACCGGAGCACATGTTCAACTTCGGGCTCGGGGTGCTGGTTAAGGTGCAGCTATACGAGAAACCCGTTGTTGCATTCAAGCGTGGCGGGGAATTCAGGTTGGAAGTGAATCGCAAGAAATTGCAGGAATTGCTGCTCAAAGCGGGCAGGCCCTTGTCACGACGCCCCATCGTGACGAAAAAGGAAGAGAAGAAGATGATCTCGGACTTTTTTGAACCGGGCAAGTTGTTCTAGCGCTCTTTTTTCACCTTTCTTGTCAGGGAATGCAAGGATTGATGCTGCACATGGAAAACGCCAAGAAAAAACCTTTGCTAGCAGTGCTCGGTCGGAGCAACACGGGGAAGAGCAGCTTGTGCCGGATGCTGGCCCCCCAAGCAATGAAAGCCATCAAGGTGGGAAAATACCCGGGCGTGACAAAGGGACTGAAAGAAATCGATAATGAGGACTACATCCTCGTCGATCTTCCCGGTTTTGGCTATATGATGCACGTTTCGAAGCAATTCAGGGACGAGGTTCAAGACAAGATCATCAAGTTCATCGAGCAGCGCCACAGGGAGATTTTCATCGCCATCGAGGTCATCAACATCGAGATGTTCAGGATTGTCTTTGACAAGTACAAAGACACCTCGGTGCCTTTTGACAAGGAATTATTCGAGTTCTTGCAGCAATTCAAGGTTCCCACGGTCATCCTCGCGAACAAGATCGACAAGCTCCGCAAGCAAGAAGGTGAAACAGAATTTGCATACTTGAAGGAAGTTATGGATATCAAGCGTTACCCGGGCATTCCACCGGGCAACATCATCGCATTCTCGGCAAAAACCGGCCTGGGATTTGAATCCCTCCAGGAGCGGATCGCGTTCTACCTGAAAACAAAGAGAGCACGCTGACGGTCATTTGACCTTGTAATATCCCGTCTTGTATTCCGTGACCATCCCTTCCGCTTTCAAAACGGGCAAGATATCCACGACATTCTTACCAAGAGCAGCACCGATCGCGTCCACGGACAATTGTTCTTCGTCTCCCTCGTGACCGAGCAAATAGTCCATAACAAGATTTTTTAAGGATTCCTGGTCTGCCATGGTCACCGTCGGCTTGGTCTCCATGACCTCCTTCGAGATGCTTTTTTCGGCTTGCTTGACGCCGGTCATCTCGCTGGTGTACCTGAACCGGTCAAGTTCCCCCAGCAACCGCCGTGCGACGGGTTCTTCGATGCTCACGAGCAATTGTATCAAGTGCTTGCACAGTTGCTTTTGTTTTGCCAGCCGGAACGCGAAATCCTGGCATCCCTCGTGGGCAATGACCTTTTGCTTTTCATCGATAAGGGCACGCAACGATGATTCGCGCTTGCCATCCGCCTCGAGCCGGTACCAGCTCGCGAGGAGCCTGGCTGGTGGTCCGAGGATTTTTTCCGTGAAGTGCACCTCGACCAGGCGCGGCTCCTCTTTTTTTTCGTTGCCCTGTGGTTCTTGCTCGCTTTTTGTTTTTTTCGCCTTCTTCTTCGGTTCGGTCGGTGTTGCCAATCCAAGTTCCACCAATGCATTCTCGAACCGGCTTCCCTGGGTTCGTGCTTGCAGAAATTCGTGAAGGGTTTTTCCCGATGTATCGACAGGTGCGTTTACTGCTGAGCCTCTCGCTGCGAGCTTTTTCACGCCCGCTTCAATGGTATCACCGGCAATGCTAGAGAACGGGCCGATGGAGTCCATCTTGATCGTCCCTTGTGCAAGCAAGTGCACGATGGCAGTCCAGAAGTGGATGCACAGCGCACCGGAATCGGCAGCCTTGCAATCGCATGCGAACTCAAACCCCGGTTCCCCGATCTTGGGAATGCTCGCGGAAAATTCGGTCTTCCATTGCAGCCCGTCGAACGTCACGACGATTTTATCGCCCTCCACGTCGATGGTTCCGAGTTTTTCCCTGGAAACCGAGATGTTATCGAGCAAGGCATAGGCATTCTTGACGATTTCTTGCACCTTTTTCTTACCCTCCCCATCCAGGAATGCCGGAATGGTTTCCTCGCTTGTCTGGACCGAAATGAAGTTGACGAGATCGGCTTTGTTGTATTTCGAGAACCCCTTCAATCCCCATTGCTTGCAAAGTGCCTTCAACTCGTCCCCCGAGTATAATCCCAGGATCTTGCCAAACGTTTCCCGTATGTTCATACGCACGCACCGGAAGGTATCACGTGTCGGGGGTGACCGATTTCCCGCTCATCAACTTCATCAACAAAGGCATTAAATCTTTGCCCTCGATATGCTTCAAGCTCCCCTTGTACGCCTCGTGCTCGGAAAACGCGGCAATGCGATCGGGCTTGTAAGCGGATGCGGGTTCGGGCATCCATATCACTATCGGCGACGGGTCCGCCGTGTGGTCCCCTTTCACGCACGATGTCGTGTGATCGGAAAGGGCAACGAGCACGGCATTTCGCGGAACGTTAACCATAAGGTAGCCCATCATCTCATCGACCCGCCCGATCATCTTCACTTTTTCGGCAACATTCTTGTCATGGGAAACCTCGTCGGTGCCCTCGATGTGCACGAGCACGAACTCGTAACCCTCCTTCAAGCATTGGAGGGCGGTCCTTCCCTTGGCCATGAGATCCGTGTCGATGTAGCCCGTCGCGCCCGGCACGAGGGGAACGTGCATTCCCATAAGCTTCCCGATACCCTTGATCAAGCCGGTTCCCGCCACGCACGCGCCCTTGAGCCCCCATTTTTTCGAGAATGGCTCGTAGGATGGCGTCGGCCCTGCGCCGCGAGGCATCACGCAATTAGCGGGGGGTTTTCCTTCCTTGCGGCGAGCGAAGTTCACGGGATGCGCGTCGAGAACCGTGTAGACCTTCTGCACCCACTCGGTGAGCAGATCAGCCATGTGCTTTGCCTCCGGTGTCTTGTCCCGGGGTTTGCATGCAACGATCCGTGGCTTATTCTTTATCTCGGCACGTGC
>JAUQYW010000160.1 GCA_030587525.1 Candidatus Sigynarchaeota archaeon
AACGAAGATCGTCAAGCCCGCGGGCTTGAAATCGCCGGATGCTACGCCCGCGTACACGCCCGCGCAGGATGGTTCGACCATCGCGGGTGAGGAAGTCAACGTCCCGGGATTACGTAGATTTTCGACGCTCACGTTCAAGACGAAGTCCTCTTCCGAACCGAAGGAAGGCAAGGAGAAATTGAAGCCGGAGGAACTCGATTTGATCGAGAAAGTGCGAGCCAAGGGATGGGTATTGAAATCCTGGACGCCGGAGGACGTGGAGAAACTGAAGCGGCTCGTCGCGGAAGGGCGAGATGAACGCGACATCGCCGTGGAGTTGCACAGGGAACTAAAACTAGTCCAAAAAAAGATCCAGGAATTGAAGGGCTCTTGATTTTTCGTGCCAGATAATGGAATAACGAAAAAAACGATTTCTTACCACTGATCATACTGGCCTTGCATTTTCATGACGTCCATGCCGAGTTGAGTGCATTTATAAATGGCCGTAGCGGATTCCTCGCACACGGTTACCCAGTTGTACGCTTCTGTCAGGTTCGGGCCCCGGCTGAACACCCCGTGACCGCGGAGGATCATGATGTTGAAATTCCGCAAGAGCTTGGGAATTTCATCCTCCATCTCCTTCGAACCCGTGGGATTCTTAAGCGTGATTATCGGTATTTTCTTGAGCAAATAATGGCCTTCGACATCGATCGGCACGATGTAATCTTGCTTCAAGACCATCGTGTAATAGAAGGACAGCGCGACCGTGTTTGGAGGGTGGCAATGTATCGTCGCGAGCGCGGGTGTCTGGAGCAAGATGTTGCGGTGGATATACGATTCGGTCGACGCGATCACGATGCCGCTATCTTCTTTTTCGAGGCTGAGCTCGACGATGTCGCACGGCTGGAGGTCACCCTTCATCGAACCACGCCGCGTGATGTACATCTTGTCTCCCCGGCGCACCGATAGGTTACCCGAAGAGGCGGAATTGAAACCCCGCTCCCTGAGAAAGCCGCCGAATTTCTTGAATTGGGGGTAAATCTCCTCGATGATCGCATCTCGTTCCAACTTGCACGCATCTTCATTTTCTTCCATTCTTTCTCACCATTCATGAATTCAAGTCTTGATGCCGAGTTTTTCCAGCTTTTCCTTCGTGGGAATGCCGTCTTTTGACCAGCTCCGGGCTTGGTAATACATGTTCAACATGATGGCCATTGGCGGGACCTTTCCCTTGGAATTGCCGGCTTCGAGAGGTTTCGAGAACCGGGGCGGCAGCGCGTCGTCCTTCCGCGAGAAGCCAGCTTTCGTGTTGAAGACCCGTTCCATGTTCCAGATCCGTTCACCGATGTGTTCCGCATCCGTGACCGTGAGATCCGTTCCGATGATGGCGGCGACCGCCCGGGAATAATAATCCTCTGGAACGCCCATGCCCGTGAACTTGCACGCGACGCACGAGTCGTAAAAAGCGTTTATGTCTTGCTGTTTCACGACCAAGTCTGCTTTATCGGAAAATGAGAACCTGTCGAACAATTTCGGCAAACCGAGAAGTTCGGGACCGATTACATAGGCACGGAGATGGCAAGCACCCCGGTTCGACGTGGCGTAGGCCAATGCCATGCCGAACACGCCTCGCGGGTCATACGCGGGCAGCTCGAGCCCCTTCACCTGCATCGCTAGGTCGGGTGCACCATATTTCTCAGCGAGCCTCTTGGACCCCATGGCAAGATCCTTCCCGATCCCGTCAAGCGTGCCGATTTTTTTTATAAGGTCGACAAGAATGTCCTTGTTGCCGAATTTAACATCTTTCCATGGCGAAGGTAGCATTCCAGTCTCGTTCAGTTCCATCGCGCACGCGATCGTAGCGCCAGCAGTGATCGTGTCGATACCGATCTCGTTACACTCGTAATTTGCATTTGCGACCGTTTCGAGGTCGAAGATCCCGCAATCCGCACCGAGTGCCCAGTCGGACTCGTATTCGGGACCTTTTCCGGTGCGAGTCGACGTTCTCGTGATGCGTCCGCAAGCGATCGGGCACATGAAACACGCTTCCTTCGACTGGTAGATGGTCTCGATGAGCCTCTCGCCGGATAAGTTATCCGCCCGGGGATCGGAGCCTCGCTGGAAATTGTTGATCGGGAAGATGCCCATGGAATTCATGAGGTTCACGAGTTGCGTCGTGCCAAATATGCGCAGCCCTTTTCCGGTGACAGGGCTCGCATTGATGCGCTTGTTGATTTCCTCGATGACCACCTTGAGCTGCTCAGGATTCGCGATCTTGACCGCGGCGGTTCGTTGCTCCTTGGTGCCCGGGTCCACGACGATGGCCTTCACATTCTTCGAGCCGAGCACCGCCCCGAGCCCGCCACGGCCGAGGGCATGGTGGTAATCGTTCATGATGTTCGCGTAGAGCACGAGCTTTTCGCCGGCGGGGCCAATGCACGCCACGCGCGATGTCTTCCCATATTTTTCCCGCAAGATATCCGTGGTTTCCTTGGTGCTCTTGCCCCATAATGAAGTTGCATCGAAAATCTCGGCCTTTTTTGCTGTGATGAAGAGATATACCGGATTCTTCGCTATGCCTTCGAGAATCAACGCATCGTAACCGCAATCCTTGAAATGCACCCCGAAGGAACCACCGGAGTTGCAATCAAAGATCGTCCCGGTCAAGGGCGATTTCGACACGCAAGAGAACCGTCCGCTCGTGGGAACCGGGGTTCCGGTCATGGGTCCCGTCGCGATAATCAGCTTGTTCGCCTTACCGAGAGCATCCGCCGCCGGATCCATCTCGTCGCAGAAATACTTGACGCCCAGGCCTCTGCCTCCGATGAATGCTTTCACCGTGGCCTCCGGGATCGGTTCATCCTTGAATTTACCGCTGCCCACGTCGATGCGGAGCAGCTTGGAAAAAACGCCATTCATGGTAATCGCAATTCCAGTCTGAGTTGAAGTTCATAGTGCCGGGCTGGATTAAAAGAGGGATTGTGGGGAAAAAAAGTGTTTCATCTATTATGCAAAATCAATCATCGACTTCACAATAGCGAGATCCCCTTCTTCCGCAACTCGACTAGTATTTTGGTCATGTTTTCATGGATCTCGGGCCGAAGGCGCGGCAATGGCGGTGACACGTCGGCGCATTTCGCGTACGGCAACTTGGCATTGCTGAGTGCCGCTTTCACTAGTGCTGGTAGTTCTCGCAGCTCCATTGAGAAAAGCTCTCGAACCAAATCGCTGATTTTTTCCAGCGCAGTGCAGCGAGCCTCGTTCCTTGGCGAATCTCGGAATGCCTTCACGAGCACGTTGTAGAAATCGGGAAACATGTTTAGCCCGGAAGCGATGACCCCGTCGAAGTCCGTGATACATTGTTTCAAGCAATCGATGAGGGCCTTGTCGGTTCCAACCCAAATATTGCATTGCACGGTGTAGTCTGTCTTGAGCAATCTCTTGATTTCAGCGACGTGTTCCCATTCGAACACGGTGTCCTTGATGCCGGAGATGATTTTTTCCTTGGCAAGCTTGAAGATCATGGCAGGCTCGATCTTGGGATGGTTCGTCACTATCCGCGGCGCGTAGTACATCAGTATCGGAATTTCGCCCTTGAGACCCGCGGCGAGCTTCTTGAAGTAAAACTCGACATCGCTTGCTTTTAAATCAAAATATTGCGGCACGATCACGAAAACTCCATCAATACCTTCTTTGATGGCAGTTTCGCCGAGTTGGATCGCCTCACGAGGACCAAATGCACTAATGCCGGCAAGGACTGGTGCTCGTTTTTTCACGTGATCGACGGCATAATGCATTATCGCTTTTTTTTCCTCGAACGTGCGGTATGCACCTTCTCCCGTGCTACCGAGCACGAAGATCCCGTTGATAAAGCCAGTCTTGAGCAAGGAGTCGATATGCATGCCGATCGCGTTAAGATCGACATTTCCATTAGGTTCGAGCCATGTCACGAGCGGGACCAAGAAGCCCTTGGTGCGCTCAAGAAAATTATACCGATCCGTTGATGATCACCATTCAATTAATGATATTGAAAAAAGAAGGTTAAAAAATAAAGAGGTTTACGCTCACAGTTCCACTTCGGCTTTCCCTTGGAAGGCCAAGCGATAGCGGTATTTCAACGTGCCGCCACCCGTGTATTTCTCAATGCTCTCGTTCCATTTGCCCTTCGGAAAGCCGGGGTCTTCCCATGTGTATTTCACGTAGGTCAGAGGTTCCTTCAATTCCTTTTCCATGATGGTCTTTTTCTCGATATCCTTGGCATCCATCCATTTGTGTTCCTCGGCCTCGAACGTCATGACCACTTTACCGCCCTTCGAGACTGTGAACGGGGTTATCGAGTACTCTTCCCACGACACTTTCACGATTTTTCCCTTGATCTCCTCGATCTTGAATTTGATCTCCATCATATCCCCAGGCCTGACCATGCCGCGCATCTCGCAATCGATGCTCTTGAGCTTTCCATCCTTGCCTACCCATTCATTCAGGTAATTGATGAAGTATGCATAGCCAAGCATACCGTGCTGGATCACGCCGCTCAACCCCGCCGCGACTGCCGAATCATCGCTTACGTGGATAGCGTTCCTGTCCGTGGAGGCTTTCGCATATTCCTTTATCGCACTTCGCGTCGATGGACCAAGCATGGTTGAAAATTCCTTCCCGACTTTCAATTCCGCGATTTTGACCATGTGAATTCCCTCCTTCAAAATCCTCCTTTCCTGAAGATCGCGCTGAGCGTCGTCTCCAGGACCACCTTGCCATCCTGGTTTTTCGTCACGCACTTCGCGAACACGAAAAGCATCTCGTTCTTGATGTACAAGTCGTCCAATACTCCATCTGTGGTCAACAAGTCGCCATCCTTCACGGGCACGCCGGTGAACTTGTAATTCTGCCCCCCGTGAACGACCTTCAAGGCATTGAGAATCAATTTCACGTCCTCGCCCTTGTCATTCTTGAGCACGACGTCTGCAAGGTTGAAAAGCGCCTTGACAACAAATGCACCCACGTAAGCCGGGTGCGCGATGGG
>JAUQYW010000745.1 GCA_030587525.1 Candidatus Sigynarchaeota archaeon
TCACGCGCGAGCGTGCTGAATATAACCAAGACGAGGATCTTGCTGGGATGGGAGAGATTGTGAAAGAATACGCATACAACCGGAAGGAAAAGGGTAGAACCCCCGCAATCGGGATGTAAAGTCGAAGAGGAAATATGGAGGGGGATTGGTGCTTTTGGTCGAGATCTATCACCGGAGTGCTGCAACAAACCAGAGTACTTGAAACATGCTGGAGTTCCACCCGCAGTTTACTTCTTTTATCATGACACGTATCAATGTCGAATGCTCTCCAATTAAGTTTAACGTGTTATACAACGAAATGTGCCATTTAGAATGGAACGAGATTCTTGATATCACGGATGAACGCGGGATGATTCTTGAATTCGGCGAGAAGCACCACGACGTGCGAGAAACAGTCCATGTCGTCCAGCAGGTCAAGGATGCCCTCTAAAATCGCGGGAATGTTGTCATTGCTGATGTTCTTGTTTATTGCTTCGACCAAGAGCTTCGTGCTACCGTGATTTTTTATCTCGATAGGAATGATTTGGAGGGCACGGTCAAGGAAATCATCATTCAGCGCGAGCCACTTCACGATCGAAAGTGCCTCCTTCACGTTCCTTGCTACAGGTTTGGTGGACGGCTGGATCGCGGGATGATCCTTGTCCTTGGAACGTCCAGGTGCATGTTGCTTATCGTGTTTTGGTTTTTTTGCCATGGTGATCAGGTTTCAAGAGATTTTGTGGTAATCCTTGCAATCAGCGAGAAGGTTACAACGTCATGGTTCGCAGCGTCCGTGCCAGCCTCGACCGCTGCAATGCCTGGACGAGGTAGTGATAGTCGCGGGCTGCAGCCCGTTCAACGCGAGCGATGAAATCCGACACCTCGGCAACATGGTCGAGATGCATCGTGATGTTACCGGCAACGATCGTCATGCCAGGCGTGTCTTGATCGATGTAAGCGAATATCCCGCCAAGCGCCGTGGTGTGCTTGCAATAGCATCGCCGGCCATCGGACGTTTTTACCCGCCAGAAACCGTGTTCCTTGCGGAGATATTTTTCAAGCATGGTTCCCATGATCATCATCATTTACTTGCACGTTCTGTTCCGGTTTCTTTTCCGCGCGAGATCGCACCGCAGTTCTGGAAAGGGCTTGCAGGATCTCGATTTCTCATGGAGAAAAACATCGCGGTTAACCTTTGCAGGTTCTGTTCGGTCGTCGCAGTGTCATTGCTTGCATCCATGGTACGGAGAGCAAACTTGAGGTCGAGCCGCGTTTCGGCGTCGGATTCCGGGCGGGATTCGAAATCATTCATGATCGCGACGAACAGGTTCGCGTGGAACCGGCTCCAGCCGTTCCTGGTCGAGGGGCAATGCTCCACGCAGCAATCGCTTCCATCAGCACACGTGTAGAAGGGCTCCGAGTCATGAAACGACAAGCGGGGGCACAATCCCAGGTTGGCTTTTTTCAGGGCATCGAACCGGGTTGGATTTTGCATGATATCGACCGCGCGGTAGACAATGACTATTTCGAACGAGATTGCTGAACTGGTTCGAGAGGAGATGGATCGATCGAATTCTTGCCGTCAGAGTGGTTACCTTGCTCGAACAGCGTGAACGTGATGGTTGGATTGTTCAACGCCAGCAAGGTCTTGAGCATGCTCATCCCGAATATGTCCATGGACCCGTGCAGGATCTCGATGTAATTCATGTTCAGGTCATCGAGGAGAATGCGGATCTCGTGGCCGAGCTCGCTCGCCAGGATGCAATCAATGCTTGCATCGTGCGCTTGCCGGATCACCTCGTATTCAACGCGTCCGGCGACGATCAAGATGTTTTCGAGTATTTTATCGGTGCATCCACCTTGCATGACAGGTCCCGCCGCGATGCGTTGCACGCGTCGCACCATGTTATCAAATCGTTCCGGAGTTGCAAAGCCGTGCAATCTTCCCGAGGGGGATCTCGTGTCGTGGTTCATGCAAAAAGGCTTCGTGTCCCGGAAGCCGAGCGCGTCGCACGTGGCGCGGGCAATGCCATGTTCCGAATTGTTCAGGCCATCACCCAGGATCAGGAGCCACAAGCCATGACCCGTGATCAGCCGCATTTTTTCATACAGGATATCA
>JAUQYW010000169.1 GCA_030587525.1 Candidatus Sigynarchaeota archaeon
GAAGCGAAGGCTTCCGGTAATGCGGAAGATAGGGCAAATGCCCACTCGAAAGAGAGCTGACGACCTGTGACCCCTACGGAGACGAAATGATATGAAAACCCTAATGGTTGGAAGGCGTAAGACGGGCTTGCCCGTACGCAACAACCAGCGAATGAGCCGGGCGGATTATCAAGGAATCTCCGAGATGCCCGCTTTCTCCTTTGGAGACATGGTGACATGATGGCTGGCACAAGGGGCTCGAGCCGGATGCGGCGAAAGTCGCGAGTCCTGGTTCCTCTGAGCAGGGGGATGGAGCATCCCTCTGACTCTTGCATTCGCCCAGGATGCCCAGACTAACCGCCCCGGAGACTTATCGGGGCACTCGTGGGTCAAAACGGGAACCCGCCCTTTCGGCGTGTGGCCTCAGGGATTGTGCAGCACGTCGTCACACGGCGGGGTACCGCCAAGCGCGTTCACGCGTGATCTGGTCACGCGCGGCGCAAGCACGTGTTCCATGCCCCGGTACCCGGCATGACGTGCCGCAAGTGTGCTGCTATGGGAGCGACGTGGAACCTGCCGGCCCACGCCGATGCTCACGGCTCACCTCCGCTCGTGGCGATGGACGTGCGGATGCTGCGCCTGAAGCACCGGGTAACCGTCCCGTCCATGTGGAACACGACAACATCGGGCTATTTAAACCGATAAAGGCTTCTGAATTTCTGAATAGAGAGATATGACGCCTCAACGGGCACGCCAGGAACGACGAGGCGGGCTAACGAGGGATGTCCAAGATTAAAAGAACTGTAGATCAACCCCATTGGTTTCGATCGTACGTGAAGATCATTTACCGGTACTAATCGATATCGATTTTCTATTTTATACCATTTGCATGCAATTTGAGCACGCCACTTTGCAGATATCGAAAAAGAATAGAGATTTTTTAAATAAACGACATGTTTTGCATGGTGAACGGGTCCATGACCACCATGACAAGGGTCACGCCGACGTGGTTGTCAGGAACCGTGAGCGACGAGATCGTGATTTCCTGTTTGAGCTTTCCGCCTTCCATGACAGGCTCGCGATTGCGCAGGCGAAGCATTTCCACGAGCATTTCCTTGCAATTTCGCAAGCATGTTTCCTCGTTGTGGATGCCATGATCCTCGACCGCGTAGACCGATTGGCGCGTCTTTTGCTTGTCCGTCCAGTACCATTGAAGCCCGATCGCGGAGCAGGCCGTTTGGCCCTCCTGGGCATGCATCCTGGCTTGCACGACCGACACGATAGAGCTCGTGCTCAACTGCAAGTGGTCGACGCCCTTGATCTTCTTGACCACGGGCTCGAATTTCAGCGTCTTTTTCACGTCGGCAAGGGTATTTCCTTTTGGTAACGGCACCCACGTGAAACCATTCTCGATGACGACCTCAATTTTCTCTTGCGGTGGCACGCTCGTCACACCGAGCATATTTTGATCAGCCAAGCCGCACTGGTGCAATGCCATATCGTAGGCACTGATGTCGTGTTCCTCGGCGAGTCCCGTGCCCTTGACGATCCAAAATCTCGTTGGTAGCATGTTTTCTCCTCAAATTTTTCCTTGTTTGGTCTTTGTCTTCGTATTCCAATCAGCGAAATATCCGTCCAGCGTGCTGATAAAACCATTCACATCCGCGTTTTCAAAGTCAACAAAGTCACCATCAATATGGAACCCGAATTGTCCCGCCCAGTCGATCATCTTGTCGGAAAATGTCTTCAGGTCCATGCCGAGCGCTTCCCGCATCATGTCGATGCGCAGCCGCTTCGACACCTGCATCATCTTCTGGATCTTCTGCACGGCTTCCTTCTCGATGCGCTCCTGGTTCTGCTTGATCGAGGCACGCCGGATGTAGGAAGCACTGGTCTCCACGGGCTCGTCGGCGAACCGGTCGGCGACCAGCTTGAAGAGGTAGAGATCCGTGGTTGCAGCAACCGCGAGCAACACGTCGTTGCCGACAACGCCGAATTCCGTGAAGCTGTCGATGCACCCGATCTTCTGCTTGAGTTCCTGCTTCCCCACGACCTCGCCTTCGGTCGTGTAGAGCCGCAAGTTGCCGGATCTATCCCCGACCGCGAACAATGGCGTCGAACGGAACTGGATGAAGGCGATGCTCGTGCCACGCTCCTCCAGCGTGAACGCAGGCGATGTTTTCCCGTCCTGGTCGATGAAGATCACCTTGCCGGATCGAAGCAGCACGGCAATCCTTGCATCGGGAACGTTTTTTAACCACGAGACAGCGCAATCGACAATTGGCTCGTCGAGCGTGAACTCGAGAGCCACGCTACCGTCGTTGCCGAGGACAACCAGCTTGTTGTTTTCAAGTCCAGCAACGATCTCCTTCCGTTCATCGCCGAACATGTCACCAATGTCCATGCAGAGCACCGGCGATTTCAAGTTCGTCGTCCACACGGGCTTGCCGTTCATGTCCATGACGTGAATGAACCCATCAAGGTCGCCCGAAACGAGCTCGACGCGACCTTTTCCCGTGACGGCTGCTGGCTTGAACGTCGTGATGTTGGGTGAAAACTCGGTGGCGAAGATCTCGGTGCCTTTCAAGTCGAACGCGCGCATCTCCGCGCTGAAGGAGCAACCCACGATTTCGGGCTTCACATCACCGACGAGATTGGCGATGCAGCATGAATACACGGTCTTCTTGAATTGCCGGGTCCATACTTGCTGGAACTTGATGGTTATACTCGTCATTGCTCGATCCTTTTTGGTTGTTGATTCGTTATTTCGAGTTTTTTTGTTATATCAGCGAGTTATAATGAAAAAAAATGGAAAAGAACTCACTGTCCCTTGCCGTCCTTGACTTCTTTCTTTGCGTCTTCCTGGACCGTCCGCACGAGGCCCTTGAACGCACGCGTGAGGCGCCCGATTTCGTCGTCTTTTTCTTCCTCGTCCTTCATCTCGCGGGTGAACGTCGTGTCGAACTCTTTCACGGTCGTCTTGATGTCTTCCGTGGAGAGTTTCAAGGCCATGTTCGTGAGCTTCTGTACCGGTGCCACGACCGAGTTGGCGATGGTCAGCCCGATCCACAATGCCACGATCAATATCACGCCGAGAATGCCCAACATGATGACCAATTGAACAGTCAGGTTTAATGCAACTTGCTGCTGCAAGGCAGCAACAGGAGCTAGGGCCTCCTCTTCCGGCACCATGATTCCGAGCGAGTATCCAGAAATGGGAACGGGCTCGTAAGAAAGGTAGTACACCTTTCCATTCTTGGTCATTTCAACCAAGCCAGTCTGGCCAGCTTTCATCGCGTTGTACGTGGAAGTGGGAATGGAAGGCTCTAAGACCGTGAGTTCTGGTCCATGATCATCTGCCGGATTCGCCGTATAATCCTTATGAGAAACGACGTAGCCATCCTTGTCGATGAGAAAACCATAACCCGTTTGATACAGCCGGATGTTACCGATAGTCGTTCGCATGGTGTCAATCGTGATATCGATGCATAACACGCCGATCAAATGCGATGAGGATACCGTTCCATTATAGACCGCGCGTGAAATCGTGATCATGAATCCCATGCCACTCGGATCGTTGTACGGGCTCTTCCAATTCACGGCGCCGAGTGCAGCTGCTGCGTCGGTATAATACGGCTCCAAGCGAAGATCAAGGCTATCCGGCGGGAAAACGAACGAGTCCGTGCCATGCCAGGGCATACAGCGATCGAGCCCTTCCTTGTATTCCATATAGATCCACGTGTATTGAGGCTTGATCTTCATAATTTGACCGAAGGGAATGTCCAATTGTGCCGAGCGATCTCGTACGTCCTTGAACGTTTGGTTCATAATCGCGAGATCATAACTCATGGCCTCATACGCGGTCGGAAACACCAAGTAATGCGAATATTCAAACGAGACATTGTGTCCCCTAGCATTGACGTAGCGTGGTATGTTTTCCGTTCCTGGTGGCACGTTCGCTGGATAATATTCGTCATGCGTCGTGACCGTTCCATTCATCAAGGTCGTCCCAGATGGAATGAAGTCGATGTGATAATAAGACGCCCGGTAACCCAATTCAGTCTTGGGTATGGACCAGAGAGTTTGTACATATCCTGATAAGGATTGGAGGTCGTTCACTGCGTCTTGGAGCTGGCCCTGGATGAGCTGCGCGGTTTGATAAGTCCGGTTCTGCATCTCAAATTGCACTTGTTGGGTCAAGGTGGTGCTGGTCTGGCTGGAAGCCGTGTTACCCACGATTCCAATGAACATTCCCGCGGTGGCCGCGATGCTACCGAGAGCGATGATCGTGAATATTGCGTAGACCGTGAGAATTTCTTTTCTCAAGCTACCTTTTTGTTTTTGTGTCGTGTTCATGATGTATCCCTCCTTTATTCAGGCGAAAAGCCCTCGATTTCCGCGGATGCCATGATTTCTTTCACGGTCTGGAACGCCTCCTCGATGGCTTTCTTCACGTTCTTCGGCGAGTAAATCTTGATGTACTTGCCCTTCGGCGTCGCTTCCACGATCATAGTCATCTCGTTGTGCACCATTTTCAACTCGCTGCCAACGCCGATCAAGATGAAGTTGAGCGGCGGTTGCACCGTCTTGATGAGCTCGGCGAGTGACCTCGGGTTCTGCAACTTGCTCATGTTGTCTTGTCCATCCGTTAGGGCAACGATCCATCGCTGGTGATCTGCCGGCGTGTTCCTCAACATCTCGATTGCGTGGGCAACCGCGTCGTAGAACATGGTCTGGTATGGCGTGCTATCGAGATTCACGAAGACATTCTTGATGTTCGCAATGGCCGTGCCCTTTTTCGTGGTGAGCGGGAGGAGAGGATTCAATATAGAGTGGAACCCTACCACCGCCACGTCGTCGCCGATGTTGATGGTTTCCTCGAAGACTTCCAGCGCGCCGCTGCGGGCAGCGGTCATCTTTCCTTCAGCTTGCATGGACCCGGACTGGTCCATCACGAAGACGACTTCCTTTGCCTTAACCAGCACCTCGTTGATCTTCGCGAGATCAGCTTCTGCCTTGTGCAAGAGTGCCGTGGAATCAAGAGCATCATAGAGTTTGACCATCTGATCGAGAATATGCTTCATCAACGGGAAGTTCTGCAATGATTCTGCCGTCTTCAGTGCTTTCTTGTAATGCCCTTCCGCTGTTTCCAGATCGTTAGTTGCTTGAGCGAGCCGGCCGAGCTGGAATTCATCCTCCGCCATACCGGCATCGTTCCCGATATCGCTATCGATCTTCATCGCTTCATCGAGAAGCTTCTGGGCAGGCTTCCATTGCTGCTTGAGCATGTTCATGATACCCAGGTTCCGCGTGCGCATCGCAACGCCCCGATCATCGCCGAGTTCCTTGTCGATCTGCAGCGCGCGATCGAAGTCATTTTTCGCGCCGTCCCAATCTTCCTTGGACAAGGAGAGCAACCCGCGATTGTTGTACCGCGCTGCTAAGCCGGCATGGTCGGTTTGTTGCTCGCCGATCTGGATCGCCTTGTCATAGCTTTCCTTAGCGTGCTCGTAATCTGCCCAGTTACGGTAGATGTTGCCAAGATTGTTGTAGCACATGCCCTGGCCGCGCAGGTTTTTCGTGGTCAAGAACAATTCCAGCGCTGCCTGGTAATTCGTGTAGGCCACCGACATGTCGCCACGGTAATAGCTCTTGTTGCCGAGCCGCATCGTGATGAGCAAGTTCTGGAAGGACTTCGCCAGCGTGCCGAGCTCGTCACCGCGAGACTTGGCATCCATGGGGATTTCCTTCGTGAGATCACCCTTGGTCATATTCTCGATGGCATTCGTGAGCGTCGTGACCGGGCGCGTGATCGAGTGCGAAACCTTGATGACAAGGAAATACACGACCACGAAGATCGCCGCGGCGGCGCAGATGAAGACGATAATGGCCACCGTGTTCAGGGCAGCGAGATTGCCTTGCAATTGCACGCCAGGCGCGATGATCTCGGTGATCGGCACGAACGCAAGCATGTAAAGGCCACCCGTACCCACCGGGGAATAGGCAACTCGCCATTCGGCAGCCGCCTTCATAAACGCGCCGCTGCCCGTTGCACCCGAAACCGCGGTCGTGAGGAGATTCTGGAACTCGGTCGAGCTGGTGCCTTCGAGTGTCAAAATGGACACCGCTGCCACGGTGGCTGTCGAGTTCCTGTGCGACAATGCGTTCCAGCTGTGGTCGATCAAGGCGACATAACCGGTCTTCTGGATCCTGGTGCCGTTCAAGTGCGCCCGCAGGTTCGCCAGCTTGTATTCGATGGCGATGCAGCCGATGACCGTGGTGTTGCTATTCTCGTTCATGATGGGCATCGAGATATAGACTGCCCCGTGGGATTCGATGGTCGAGTCCCGGCTGAGAACAATATTGTTTCGTCCTGCAACCTTCGCTGCCATGTACCAATCGGATTGAGTAAGGTTGACCGTGTAAACCCTAGATCCAACAATATACGGGTACATGCGCGAGACCGTGTTCTGGTATACCTGGACGATGGAATTGTAATTGACATTATTCATGCAAATGCCCTTGCATGCGTAGTCCATATATGCCGTTTTGTTTATGGTATCATTCATGCTCGCGGTAAGCGACCCGGCAAACCCAAAATCCGTGTAATCCGTGTAATTCCCTGGAGGCGCTGTTCCCCCTTGCCGATACGAGGCTCTCGTCTCGGTCACGTTCATACTGCCATTCAAGATGGCAACCGCGTTCCTGACAAGGCGCTGGAGGTCCACTTTTGCCTGGTCAAGCTCGTTCTTGACATACTTTCCCGCATCGACCGAGCTGTTCCTGAGCGCGTTGATGCCTTCCGTTTCGATCGATGAGGTACCTTGGCTGCCGATCATAGCGGTCAACGGCGAGAGTTGTAAGCTCGCGATCAAAGCGAGAATGCCTAACGGAAGGAGCACGCAAATGGCAATGGTTCTCATGATGCGCTGTTGTAGCGTGCCCTTTCCCATGATACGTTGTAATGCTCCGTCTTTCATTTCAGTCACTCTATCCTATTTTTTTTCTGCTTCCGAGCAAATGCCGGAAAGAAAGCGAATTAGTCCAACTACATCAAACCTAACATTATCATGAGCATTTAAAATCATGATCAATGTTTTTTGGGTTTTCAATGATCATGGTCATCTAAAATCGGAATTAATCTCGTGGATGGCGTTTCAAAGCCTCGATGATCACATCGAGGTCGGTAAAGATGGCCCCGCCGTATTGTTTCAAGAAAAATTCGACCTGGATGTTGATGGTCGCCCCAGGATTCTCGCCACCACACCGAAAGTCGGTGCGATACCCTAAGATTTTCTTGCCTCGTCCCGCTGCGTAGCCGATCTCCGCGGCGACGCCGGAATCCAGTTCCAGCCCGCCATCGAGGACCGCCACGACGACCGATGCCGCGTCGATGGCTTGAGCATTACGGTGCCCGATGATCTTGTTGATGTCCGCCAGCTTTTTCTTCAACATGTCCACGTTTTTTTCACGGCGCTGCAATTCCACGATTTTTTCGCCGAGATCCTTGCTTTCGAAAAAAGGCTCGAACACTTGAAGGCCTGCTTTCTCCAACCGTGCCTTGATGTCGACCACGGCACAGCGGGTTGCTGACGAGAACCCCAGGCCGTTTGCCAAGTAAATTTTGTCAGTCATCACGTGAGAGTTCTCCATGTTTGTTTTTTACCATTCCTAACGATTTCGTAGATCCCGTATAAGCTATATATCTAGCGAGAAGAATAAGAATTCAATAATCACGTTTACAATAATTAAGGGGACAACTCGGATGAGCATAAAATATGATGAAGCTGGCCGTGTTGGCGAAAAGGAAACAATCATCACAGATCAAATCTTGAAAAAAGCACGTGAAGGCAAGTATCGTAAGTATTGGATCGCCACCTTGGCGATTTTCGTGGCATATCTAGTTTGCGTCCCGACCATGGTGGTGTGGTGGGCAATCCTCACGGAAAGCATTTACGTCTTGTATTTGCTGCCGACTATCGTTCCGCTAGTCTTCATTCATATCATCTCCGTGAGTACAGCGAACAAAGCACGCAAGGGAACACCCGGAAAACTGTTATCAACGCTCGGGATTACCGGCGGGATCCTCCTTGGCTGCTCGTTAGGCTGGGGTGCATTCGCCGTCACTTACACAACTATAATGAGCATGTCTTTCCTAGGCCTACAATTCGTCTTGCTCTACTTGATCGCCGTGTTGTCGATCCTCGTCGTCATCCCGCTATTCCCGTTAAAAAATGCACTTGCGACCGATGGCTACGTGGATCTCTTGAAGATGGAAGACATCACGAGCTTTTTCGTGCAAAAATGGGGCGCCGGGAGCGCCGTCCCCTTGCAAGAAATTGCCGATTATTTCCACGTGAAGAAAGACGAGGCGCTCAGGAAGTTGCGGCAGCTCATCAAGAAGGGCTTCCCGGCCACCATTTCGACGGAAGACCTCGTGCTCAGCGACAATATCGCGAGCACGCCAGCCCAGTTTTGCGATCTGATTCGCAAGAAGTGGGAATCCGCGGGGAAAGTCGACGTGGCAACCATTGCCAAGGAATTCACCATGGAACCGGGTGTCATGGCCTCGAAATTGAAGGCGTGGGTGAAGAAAGGGTTGCTAAACAGTTTAGATTTACATGAACAAAGTTGGACACGACATGGATGATATTGCGGTTTAAAGGCCATCGATGAGCGATGCATGGCATCATGACATCGTGCGTGAGAATTGGCATCGCCGCGTCGATGCTGGGCGTGTGCACCTGGACGATACGGCGATGGGATCATGGAACAGCAGGAGATCACGACCCAGATGCTCCAATCGCGCCTCATACAAGGGGATTGGGAAAAGATCAAGATGGCATGGAATGACTACAAGGAAGGCCGCAAGACCATGCGCGACCTCTTGATGGGCGCGGCGAAAGAGCTGGGAAAGCTCACGCTCAGGTCACTCGTGTCGGCGCTGACCGGCGGACTCGTCAACATCGCCATTAAGAGAGTTTCCGGCGGATGATACCGATCTCTCCATATAATTGAAGAAAAAAAGTACTTGGTTCATTTTTCTATATTAGAAATATTTCGATGTCGCAGCAAAGCCTGTTTTCAATGCTTTGAGCGGCTCTTCTTTCCAATAGTCAGGATTGAATAATTCCAGGGAGACAAAGCCCGAATAGCCCATGGTTTTTAAACCGCTCGAAAAACCCTTCAAGTCGAAAAATCCCAGCCCGGGCCATACCCGATCAGCATCCTGGAGCTTGTCCAGCGGTTTCTTGACGCAATCATTGAAATGCACGAGCCATAACTTGTCTTTAGGCACCTTGCTGATGGCGGAAGCCGGGTGTTCCCCGAGGAAGTAGTGGAACGTGTCAATCACGAGGCCGGATGGTGGGAGCTTGTCTGCCTCGGCTTTTTTAAGGACCTGCAATGCATCATCGATTTTTCTGACAGAGTTCGTTGGAAATCCTAATGGCTCGAATCCCATGCGGAACTTGTACTTGCTTGCCAATTTTCGCAAGACCTGGAACCGTTCGACCGTCTTCGGCATGGTCTGCTCTGCCGGAAATTTGGAATCGGGTGAAAAACTCGGCACGGCGATGATCAAGTCGCATCCTATTTGATTCCCGATTTTCATCAATTTCTCGGTGTAATCGAGCATTTTCTTGAATTCTTTCTCGGCGCACAGCGAGAACAGTTCGATCGCATTCCACGAGACGACCTTAAGATGCAATTCATCCAGTAGCCGCTTCAAATCCGACACGGAATGATCCTTGAGGTATGCAAACGTTTCATCCCTTCGCAATTCTACGCCCGTGAAACCCGCACTCGCGCAGCTTTTCAAGAACGTTTCCATGGGCGTCTTCATCAACGTTGCTTGATTGACTGAAAATTCAATAGTCATGATTATCCAGGAAACATTCGTTCGGCTTCCAATAAATGTTAATAATGTATAACAACGCCTTGTCACCCGCCATCGTGACAATTCCTTCATAAATCCGAAGCCGTAATTGTAGATCATGGCAAAAACCTTGGTTTCTAACTTCCCGCACAAAATTGGTAGGCATTGCGAAAGCAGTGCCATGAGAGACATCCTGGAACACGCGGGCATCGATTTATCGGAGGCCATGGTGTTTGGTTTGGATGCGACGCTCGGGTTCGCGTATTTCGATAAGACGGATGGCTCGGCAACCTTTAATTTCACGAACATGCCAGTGTTCCTCGGGGGCAAGCAAGGCACGATCACAGCGGATAGTATGGCATGCAAGATCCTCGGTTGCACGATAAAGATGGAGTCTTTCAAGAATGCCGACGACGCGTGGGCATCATCCAAGGGAATCTTGTCGCGAGACACGCCGCTCGGCATCCAGGTCGACATGGGATACTTGCCATACTTCAAGGAGCAATTCCACTTCGGCGGCCACGTGATCTCGCTCGTTGGCCTCGATGATGAAAAGGACGTTGCCCTTGTCTACGAGCGAGACCTTCTCGATGTGCAAGAGGTTCCCATCAGCGCGCTCCAACAAGCCCGAGGATCGAAGGTCGGGGACAAGTTCATGCACCCGAACCATCGCCAGTTCACGATCACGCGGCGAGCCGATGGCAAGAAGCCGCCATTTGCCCGGGCAGTCAAGCTCGCCTTGCAGAAGGTCGCCACCAACATGATCGCGTGCTCCATGAATTTTCAAGGCCTGCCTGGCTTGAAACTCGCGGCGCGGCACATCCCGCAATGGAAGGAGATTCTGCAAGGAGACATCATCATCGATGGCAGCAAGACTCCGGTTCCCGCGGCGCCCGCCACGCTCCAGCTCTTGCACGGGTTCATCGAGGAATACGGCACGGGCGGGGGATTATTCCGGTACCTTTACGCGGATTTCTTGAGCGAGCTGGCCAATCACGATGAGATACTGCATGGTCCGCTCGCCTGGACCGCCGACGAGAGGGAGTTGCTCGACGGCGCACGCGATGCCATCCGGGCATCGGGTTCCAGGTGGTCCGCGATGGCCAGTTGTATCAAGGAAGCGATAGAGGCGGGGAAGGATCGATGCCTCGATACCTTGGATACCGAT
>JAUQYW010000174.1 GCA_030587525.1 Candidatus Sigynarchaeota archaeon
GAGTACAAAGCTTCGATCAATGTCAAGCAAGCTGCGATGATCGAGAGCACGAATCCGGAATGATGCTCTTCAGGATATATGCTTTCCACCGATGAGAGTGATTCTAGATGCTCTTCTTGCTGCTCACTAGTAGTAGCAGTTGGGGAACGCTGTCTTTCCATTAATTCGGACATCGTCGATGGCTTTAATGAGTCTCTTCTACGCAAGCCTATAGATTCGCGTACCTTTTGCTCTTTCACCTTGATGACCACGGGAACGATGATCATGCAACAAGCTATGATAGGCGTCATTGCGAGCATAAAAAAAGTTGTTGCATTCCCGATCGCGAGCCACATGATAAATTCCAAGATGAGAAATACGGGCAATAATCCGTACGCGATATTGTTCCGTTTTTTGAGTGCTTGAGCTTCCTCTATATCTTTCGTTTCAAGCAATTCGAGATTATTCTGCGACGTGATCGACGTGACCGTGATCAAGCCAATCACGCAGCAACAACAGCAACACGAGCAACAACCGCCACATCTCGGCGTCGAAGCGGTAATCCTCGTTGCTTCGCTATCAAACTGGTTCACGAGCCGTTTCATGATTTTTCCCTCTCTGATAATCAATCCTTCAATGATATACTAAAGAATTCTTTGCCGGGACTCCATAAAAGAATTTCGACAAGTAAAGGGAAAAAAAACACCTATCCTTGCTTTTCAAGGGCAAGATGGGTTATTACACTGGATACAAGTGCTACCATTGAATATAAAAAAAAACTAGTCTGACTCTGTCCCGCGATCAAGGCGAAGGGCTCGTGCGAGCGAGTTTTTTCGTCTCTTTTTTCTCTTTTACCTTGATCCCGATTGGGACGGATATCGCACAACAGATCAAAATAGGTGCTATAATTAACATGGCACCGCCGATGACGGTCACCAAATTAAACCAGAAACTGAATTCCACGATGAGGAAAACCGGCAATAGTGCCCACATGATGATATTCCGTTTCTTGAAAGTTTTAGCATCCTCTATATCCTTCGTGGCAGCCATTTTGATGTTATTCTTTGATGTGATCGCCGTCGTCGTGATCATACCGATCGCACAGCTGCAACTGCAGCAACACGTACAGCACCCGCCGCACCTCGGCGTCGAAGCTGATATCCTCGTCGCTCCGTTATCGAACTGATTTACAAGCCTTTTTATCAAGGTTCATCCCTTCCCGTAGTACTCATCGCAAGTTCCTTTAATGTCTTTCCCCTCGTGTTTTGATGGTTTTGCATAAAAATGCCATTTCATCAGCGATTTGCCTTGAACGCCTCGAACCTCGCCTTGATTTGCGCTGCTTTTTCCTTTTCATTCAGTTTCAAGGCCAAAGTGTGCATTTCTAGCAGCTTGTCCAGGTAGTTCGTAGATTTACCTTGGATCAAGCTTTCCTCCGCCTCTTTCTCAAGCGTGACCAGGGTTTCACGCATCAACTCTTGTTTCGCGGGTGATGCTTTCGAACGCCCTTGGAGCTTTTCATACAAGAGACCGCCAAGCAGTTCGAGCTGATACTCGAGCGAGGCTTTCCCTTGCCATTTCCGGTCAAGCGCATACACGAGAACCCAGTTGCCGATGAAAAACAAGATCTCTGCAATCCACACGGTCGCCCAATCGAGGCTCCCGGCGAAGAACGAGCACGGCGGGAGCAACAGGAAAAAGTAATACAAGATGTAAATCGTGAGGGAATACCGTCCGTAATAGGCCAATGGCCAATACCGCTTGGATTTCCCGTTCAAGTCGATGAAATATAACAAGACCAGGCTCAGCATGATCTCGAAACCGACACAATACAAACACCACGCATATGAATTCGTGATGAGAAATTGTGGCAAGGCGGTGATATGCAGCCCGGGAAACGTGTTCATTCCCGGGATAAGCGGTAAATATTCGTGCGATGACAAGTTTAAGCCGCTCAAGATGCCAGTTGCGAATAAAGCGACACCAATGCACACCCACAGCCGCAATACCTTGAGAGAAACAGGAGTTAACTTCCCTTTTTGCTGCTCCTTGGCTTGCATCGTTTCGATGTCACGCGTTGATTCACCGAGGAGCGATCCGATGATGAAAAAAGGCACGTAAAATAGAAAACCGAAGCATATACTAACAGTAGCATTGAATGGATGGAAGAAAATGTAATACACGATGGCGGCGCCCACCTCGACCTTGTATCGAGGCTCCATCCAGAGCAGGAGCACGGGCGTGAGCACGATGATTCCGATGGCGATCACGAACCGGATTTTGCGCGAGAATTTCATGATTAGCGTGGCGAAAAGGCGGGAAAAAGCGATGCACTGCAAGACATTCCAGTACCATATGGCATCCCAGCTCAAACCCCACGCAAGGGCCATGAAACAATTGTATAGGATGGCGAGCATGATCAGCACGAACGTGCGAGCAAAAGATTTCTGGTAAATCTCGTGCGGATCGAGTTTTTTTTGCTCGTAAATGCGCCAAGAATAGCCGAATCCCATCCCCGCGATGAATGTGAAGCCGTTGGCGCCCATCACGTTGAGCAGCATGAACAAGATCGACACTTGCCACATGGAGCTCGGCTGCAGCCAGAACTTCTGCGAGTTATCCATGAGCATGAGTAATATCGAGATCCCGCGGAGCACGTCGAATGCATGGATGCGATTCTTTTCCCGTTTCATGGCTTTTTCGCGTCCCGATCATTTTTTCGGTATATGGCCCACTGCATAACCCAAGACGATCTGAGCGGTCGTCCCGTCCAATTTGAGCATGGCCTTCATCTTGTCGTCGAATAATCCACCGAGCTCCACGCCTGCCATGCTTTCCTTGGCGATGCGGAGGGCGAGGTTCTGTACGGCGTGGCCGACCTCGATCAGCGCGAACCTGCCACCGCGTTCGCCGTACTTGTCCGTCATACGTTCAGGTAAGATGGCAAATATGAAAAGAAGGGACGGCATACCATGTTCCGCGTCGAAGCATAGATAATCTTTATATGCAGTCCATACCGGCAAATCCCCAACGATCGAGAGGCTGTGGTTGTCACAGTTGTAATACGTGATCTTGCGGTTCAAGCTGCCTTCGACGTTGTTCATGAAACAAAAGATCTCGACCGGGAACCTTGCGCCGCCGGACGCGTAAGTCCGGTGGCCGCCACCAGTCTCTATAAAGGCGCTCATTAGGGCACCGAGCAACTTCCCGCTAACGGGTTTTTCGGAAAAGGCGCGTATACTTCGCCGTTGCTCCATATAGTGCATCAAGCCATCGCGTGGTTTTTTCAAGAACAAGTCATCCGTCGCATATTGGAGCCGCGAGGCATACGATTCTTTCATATAAAACTCTTCCAGGCTTTTCGAGAACTCCTTGATATTGCTGCTGTTCAATTTCGAGTTTTCCCAGAAGAGCTTGTAAAGGTTTGCTTTTTCTTCGGCCATAATCATCCCAGGGGATGTGGATACGGGTTTGGAAAATTTGATGTGATGTCTCGTGCCCACGGGTACCTCCACGTTACATCCTTGGCACGCCCGCCGATAAACGGAAATTTTTGCTCGAAGTGAATAGGGGTCAAGTCGGGAGACAACGCGCGCATGGTCGATGCGCCGACCTGGCGCAAGTCAGGCGTTGTCAGGTCACGATAAAAGACCCTGATGCCGTGTGCTTGCAATCCGTCAAGTAGTTTCTTGATGGCATCGCAATTCGCCGCAGACTTCCCAGCTGTTTTTGGTGCATCAACGATGCGCCCTTTCAAGAGCGGGATCTCAGCCCATTGCTCTGGATGGAAAGTATAATACGTCGCGTGGTCATCGAAACTATGAACATCAGCGAAGCTTGCGAATTTCGTGTTTGGAAAATATGATGCATAGACGCCGGCGAACGCCACACCTTGGAACCATTCCAGGAAAGCTTTCTCGAGTGCCTCGTCCCAGGTTTCCCGGCACGCCACGCCAAGGGCGATGCGCTTCAAGCCCCGCAATGGCACGTATCCTGTCACGATAGCGACGGGGTGCGTGCTATAGGCCGGAGTCGCATCGATACACGTGACGCGACCATGTTTTGCTTCGACCTCGTCCGTGTAGTCGTGGCCTAGCTTCACTTGCCGTCCTGGGATCCCGTGGAGCCACGTTATCATGAAAGCATCACGCTCCACGATCTCTTGCAATGATCGTAGTAGCGCTTGGTATTTTGTTTGTCCACAAGCGAGGCCCGATGATGTCGTGAACGGGTTTGATTGCTTGAAATCCAGGCTCACGAGGAACGCTGGTACCCACGTTTCCTCGTTTGTGTAGAGCGAAAACACGTTCGTGTATTCGTGGTCTTGCTGCATGAACTGCGTGTACGGGAATCCGGGTGCTTGCATTTGCTCATTGCTGAAAAACGCGAATTCTCCAAGGTCGATCCTGGCTCCCGGGATATCCTTCTTTTTCCTTTTCGGGAGATTGAATGCAAGCGCCGCGTATCGCTCCAGGTACTCACCGATGGCTGCCAATTTCGCATGAGCCTCGGTTCGCCCACAACCGCCAGACGCGCTCTTCCACGCGTCTGATGATGATTGTGGTATGGCAAAATTTTCGAACTGAGCAATGTCGGCGAAACTCTTTTTCACCCGTTGTGGTGGAAGAGCGATGCCATGGCGGAAATTCCCGCTACTCAAGAAAAGTTCCTGCTTGATGTCCACGCCGTGCCAGCCCTCGTCTACTGTTTTCCCTTCGTCCAGGGTAGATCGATGGCCCCGATTTTATTGTCGACCTCGCCACGGTTGCATTCCGGGCACCAAGGCAGCTTGTACAACGCGTCCTTCTGCACCTTATAATCGGTGAAGTTAAACGACACGGTCTTGTTGACGAGGGATTGGTTTCCACCCGCAATTTTCTTCAACTCCCCGATCACGATCCCGGCGATCAAGTCATCGTCAGCCTGGATCAACGGCTGCTTCGGCGGCACGGGGTCACCCCAGAGATTGGTGATGCGGCCTACGAGGCAGCTCAAGCACGCGGTCTCGGGCGGTATCACGAGCGGCCCGATGGATACCGTGTGGTGATATGCAAGGTCGACGAGCAAGTGCGGAATCGTGACATTTTTGTACAAGGGGATGAGGTCCTTTAATTGACCATTGGTCCTGATGAATAAAATGAAGTCGTTTCCTGGATCAGTTGTTAACGTGATTTCTTGGGTTTTTGAGGCCTTGTCCGCGATCAAATCACGAAGTCTCAAGCTTTCGTCGCCGATGAACGTGATCTTGATCTTGAGCGATGCTGGAGCGGAACTCCTGATTAAGACGATCCCAGCGGATTTCAGTTCCTCGATGACGTCCCGAGCACGCGGCGTGAACTCCTTGCCACCAGCAAAGTTTGTTGTCCACGCGTCAATGATTTCCTTCGCAACATAGTTGCTAACATCCTCGATGGCATACAAGCAATCCGCGCCCGCGTTCATGACCAAGACGCCTTTTTCATACTGGATGTTCCACACATCGTTCCGCCGATATTGAGACATACGCATTCCTTCTGTTTTGTCGTGGTTTTTCAATGTTATAAATCCAGCGGCCACGTGTCGCCATCAGGACCCCACCTTGGCGATTCCTCCGGCGGGAGAAAAACAGAACGGTAAGGGACCGCTTCGAGCCGGTACTTGCGTTTTTTCATAACGGCAATGACCGTGTCGAAATCAAGGTTCTCCGTGAGGATGAAGCTGATGGGTTTCTCTTCGCTGATGCTGAAACTCGTGAATCGTACGTGATCCAGCCACGGATTTGGCAAGGCTGAATTTATCATAGATACGAATGGCCCTTCGCCTTCCCCGATGCTCCCGATATACACGTTACCCACATAAACCTTGAAAGCTCGCAATTTGCTAGGATCAAAGGCCTTTTTTTCAGCCATTCTTGTTCACCTTGCTGTCTCGAAGGGAAAGTAACGAGAAAGACCCGAGACACGATGCTATGACTACATGTTTTACATAGGTTTTTGAATCCTTGGGATAAACCATTAGATCCGAAGCTTGGAGAATGAACGCATTGACAGGTACAAGAAATACCAAGGGTAATATTTCAAAGCCAGAACAAAAAATACTTGAGGCCATTGAGGCATTGACCGGTAGCACCATCGAGGAAAGACCGGAAGAAGACTACAAGAGGCGATATGCTCCTTTTGAATTCATGGCTTGTGATGGGCACGTCATTGGCCTATATCTTTCTTCAATTAACCAGAAAGCCATCCCGGAGATAATTTTCAAGCTTACTTGGCTCAAGGAGTTAATCTTAATCGATAGCGACTTCAAAACCGTTCCCAACGAGATAGGCGATCTGAAATCGCTCGAAATCCTGGATCTTAGCGGGAATCAGCTCACATCATTACCTGAAACAATAGGAACACTTGCATCGCTTAAAGTTCTCGATTTGAGCAATAAAAAGCGATATAAAAGCAAGCTGAACAAAATAACATCACTCCCGGCAACCATTAGCCAATTAGGAGCCCTCCAGGTGCTGGATGTGTCCGAGATCAGCAATATATCGCTCCCCGAAACGATATGGAACATCCCATCGCTCCAAAAGCTTTACTTGTCTGGCATCAACTTGAGCATTCTCCCCAGCGGGATTGGTAACCTCAAGTCACTCCAAACCCTCGCCTTATCGAACAACGAACTATCCACGCTCCCCGGTGAAATGAGCGATTTGATCATGCTCCGCGAGCTATATCTTCAAGGAAACAAGATCACGAACATCCCCGCATCGATACAGAATCTCAAATTACTCACTATACTTGACCTGACGGAAAATAGATTAAGTACAATCCTGGAAACAATAGGAGAACTCAAGGCACTCGTCACGCTCGATCTAGCCAAGAACAAGATCGAAACCTTGCCTGATAGCATTTGCCGGTTGTCATCGCTCAAAACCTTGGATTTGAATGATAACCCTCTCGTCACTCTTCCTGAAAAATTTGGAGACTTGAAGACTTTAGAAGTACTCTTGATGAAAAATAATAAACTCACATCGCTCCCGGATTCCGTAAGCGAACTCAATCCACTTGTTATAAAATTTGAAAAAGATAAAGTTTCATCAAGAGTCTATGCTATATCGAAATTAAGAGACCACACAATACTGTTTAGCACGTGGGCAGTTGTTTTATTCGTGGCCGGATATTGGCACGCGGGGATGCTCGGCGGTTTCGCAGGAGCAGGGGTTGGTTTGCTCGCGGCAATCGCGTGCGACTTTAATACCGATCATGACTTTCCTCTAACTCGGGGACATCATAAAAAACGTGAACTTGCCGTCCATATTATCTTTTTATTGATCTTCGCATTCGGGATGATGGGGCTTGGAGCTTGGTTCGGTGCTGGAAGTGGATTCGGCACCAGCTCTGGAATGAGGCTGGGATTTACGCTCGGTGCGATATGGGCAAGTATTCGGGAACCAATAACCGTGTACCCTTCGGATTTTGATTTGGAAACGGCTTTGATTTTGCTCGGAATAAGCATCGGCATAGGGGTAGTTGCCGGGGGATTCATTAGCGGGTGGGGTGGAGGAGCACCAATCGGCGGCGCAATAGGTATTCTTGTCGAAATAGTTTTTGAAGGGATTCTTTCTGATGCAGATCGCGTCTGGTACGTGATGGCAAGCATTGTCTCCGGCATTGCAGTCGTGGGACTGGTTCTTGGCTTCCCGCTGGAATTATCGCTGGTCGCTCTAGGACTATCGTTTATCCTCATAATAGTGAAGATCCTGCCAAGAACCCTTCCGAAAGATCGCTAGAACGCCTATTGTTGGCTTGAATGGAAGATTTAATGCTTGAAAGATGAAATAAATGAAAGAAAATGAGACAAACAGCGAGCCGGTGGACACCAGTCATATTCAAGCCAAAGTTTCGGCGCCTGAGAAAAAAGTTCTCGCTGCGCTAGAGGCATTGACCGGGAACCATATTAAAAAGACGACCAAAGACGACTACAAGAGGTTAGATGCCCCGTTTGCATTCACGACGCACGATGGGCACGTCACTGGCCTATACCTCACACATTTTAAGCTTGAAACTATACCGGATGTGATTTTCAAGCTCACCTGGCTCCAGGAATTGGTATTACATGATGGCAATATCGAAACCGTTCCCAACGAGATAGGCAACTTGAAATCGCTCGAACTGTTGGACCTTTCCACCAACAAGATCGAATGCTTGCCGGATAGCATCTGCGAGTTGTCGTTGCTCCAGAAATTTATCGTGTACGATAACCGCCTCATCGCCCTTCCCGAAAGAATTGGAAACTTGAAATCTTTAAAACGATTTTTATTCGGTAATAATAAGATCGCCTCACTCCCGGATTCCGTGAGCGAGCTCAATCCGCTCGATATAGAATTTGAAAAGGACAAGGTTCCATCGAGGATCTATGCAATATCGAAAATAACCGACCACGTGATTTTATTCAGTACGTCAGCCGTTGTTTTTTTCGTGGCCGGATATTGGCACGCGGGGATGTTCGGCGGTTTCGCGGGAGCGGGGGTGGGCTTGCTCGCGGCGCTTATGCGCGATCTGGATTCCAATCATGATTTCCCCCTCTCTATTAAACGTCGTAAACATCATGAATTCGCAGTCCAATTGGTCTATCTATTGATCATCGCACTCGGGACGATGGGGCTTGGCGCCTGGTTCGGTGCTGGAAGCGGGTTCGGCACCATCCCTGGAATGAGGCTGGGATTCACACTCGGCGCGATATTGGCGAGTATACGAGGAACAATCGTACATTATAGATGGCTTGAATTCAAATTGTCAATAAAATTGCTCGTGATAAGTATCGGCATCGGCACGGTTGCCGGAGGATTCATTAGCGGGTGGGGTGGAGGGGCACCGATCGGCGCCGGGATAGCAATCCTTGCCGAGCTAATATTTGAAGGGATAATAAGATTTGATCGCGTTTGGATCGTGATGATGGCACTGATCACCGGCCTTGTATGCACTGGTCTGGGTTTTGGCATCCCGCTGGAACTATCGCTAGCCGCTCTTGGCTTATCATTTATCCTTGGTTTGTGGTTACACACGCCAAGTAAAAATAATAAATACAGTTAGGGTAGCACATTTTTGCCATTCGTGCGAGCGGATAGGCTCCGCTTTAATTCAGAGATATTCTCTTCGCAGATTCAAGTGTGCAAACTTCAGGCAAGATCTCTTAAAATCCCATCTCCTTCATGGCAGCCCGCGCAGAAACCTTCCCGATATTCCATAGCCATAATGGCTTGATCTTGAAGCCAGTGAGGACTTTTGATGCTAACCAACCCTCGCTTTTTTCAAGTTTAGTACCATCCGGCCAAAAAATCGTTATTGATTTCTTTTCTGGATCGATTAACCAGACTTCTTTAACCCCCATTTTCAGATACTGGGGTGTTTTTTTCTCGATATCGTCAACGCGAGTTGTTTTTGACAAGATCTCGAAAACAGTAGACGCGGGACCATCAAGATAATTGTCTTTTAAGTGTTCTTGATCCTTGGCTGAGAGAAACATGATATCGGGTTCTGGTGCCCATTCTTCCGTTAATCGCATCATGAACCTCGATCCGATTGGAGTTCCAAGTCCGGTCTCTTCTCCAAATTCATCAAGGATCTTGATCAAGAACTTAATCATATTCTCATGTTTGAACGATGCTGGTGAGTGGATAACAAGCACCCCATCAAGTAATTCGCATGAAATATCTTCCGTGGCATATTCAAGAACCTTCTCGAACGTCATCTCCGGCACATAAATCGAAAATGGCTCGATCAAGGGCTGGTTATTAAGAAGAATGACCATGGAATACACCACAAGTAAACTACCATATACAATGCATACGGAATAAATTAAACATAAATAATTTCGTTATACCAATAACAAGAGAACATGCCATTCGTTCGGCCAGCATCGCGTTCCAGATGAACCGCTTGCAACCAAACGTCTTGGCAAGCAATGCAGCCTGATCCGCGGTCGGGTAGAGGCGGATCTTGAACGCCCGGTCGATCTCCATTGCTTGTTTCCATCGTGCATGGATTTATGGATGACGGGGGTGTGCTGAATTTCTGGAGTTCACCTTGGCGCGACATGTCTTCCCGTCGTATCCACGGCCCGAAGGCCGTGGTCTTTGTGGGATTTCGTGATAAAATAAAGGCTATTGCCTGAACACGATGCACACGCGGGTTATGCCTAACGGAAGATTCTTAATCACGACGCGGCCTGCGGGATCGAGCATACCGGTGAGCTTCACAACCTTCTCGTTGACCTGGAGCTCCGTGATGTTGCCGGCACCGATGGCGGGGCTCGTGAAGGTGCCTTTCTTGTCCAGAGCTTTCGGTATGTCCAGGCTGAATTCCATCGTGTTTTTTATTCTTTGCGTAGAGACATGAATGTTTCCTTTTACGGTTGGAAACGTTCCCTTCGCAGATTCGAGCGTATAAATCTCAGGCGAGATCGTGAATTTCTCGAACCCGGGTTCGACGGGTTTAATGCCGAGCACGTAGGTTAGCAAGTCGTACCCTGGCGTAGCCGCCCACGCGTGCGTTCGCGACCCGTGCTGCTCCCACGTCTCCCAGATCGTGCCGGCGTAGTCGGGGTGCTTGAGCATGCGACCCCAGCCCTCGTTGAACATCTTGAACATGAGATCGAACCTGCCGACCTTCGCGAGCATGCTGTTGACGAAGTGCATGAAGAACGGTTGCGGGAGAAGGATTTCCCCGGGTTGCAGCGGCGTGCTTTTACCCTTCTTTGACCACGGGATGACGTACTTGTTTTTTGCCGGCTCGTCAAATGTGACCTTAATCATGCGCGGCCACCGGTCGGCGGGAGCGATGTTGAAATCGATGAGCAGCGCGTTCGTTTGCTGGCTGATCACGTTGTCAAGTTTCCCCTCGTTCAAGCCATCATGGTAGCAACCCCTTGATTCGTCCCAGAGGAACTTGTTGATGCCAGCCTTGACACGTTCCGCTTTTTTCGACAGATTGGATGCCTTTTCTGCCCAGCCCAGCATCCGTGAGTACTTGGCAACGATCTGGAGCGTCTTGCAATACTGCGCGTTCACGATTGCGTTGATCTCCGCATCGCTATCCAATCGGTCATTCCAATCGATAAACTTCCAGAACGGCACGTTCTTCACGCAGCTCGTCGCTGGGTCTATATAGGTTTCCCACCAGTCCAGAGCCTTGAGGAGGCTTGGAAAGAGGTCCTTAATCGGGCCATCATCTCCCGAGTACAAGTAATGCGCATCGATGACCATGATCCAGTACAGCTGGTAGTTGGGGATGATGTGTTGCTCGGAATAGGCATCGCCGCAGAAGAAGCTGAACGTCATACCAGTCGGGAGCTGGTCGAAAGCGCCGTCGTAGATGAACTTCTTGCCCATCTGATAATCGCCGAATGCGGCGTAGTTGATAAGATTCTCGACATACACATCACCAGGATATGAACGCTGTTCTCGCCAGGGGCAATCTTCATAGCCGTCGTGCGTGCAGAGGACGAGCGTGTACGCGCACGCCTTCCACAACTCGGTGAGCATCTTGTCGGAGCATTCAAAATTGCCCTTCCCGATCTCGTAAGGATAACTCGTGAAGACCGTGTTGAGCTTGTAGATCTTGATAGGATAATCGAAGTTGCGGAACTTGACCATAATCGCCTTGAACCCGTCCCACAAGGTTTGCTCAAACTCGTTCAACCCGCCGTGCAGCGTGCAGCTCATGCCGCGCTTGCCGAGAAAGCCGTCGCCGTTGTACACCTGGTTGCCGGCCACTTGCTCGGACGGGATCATGTCGACGATGACGCCGGGTTCTCCCTCGATCACGAAATGCATATAACCGGTCACGTTTTTCCCGAAATTGAGCAGCATGTACACGGCGCGACCCTTGCCGGGCGGCGTGATCTCGCAATACTTTCCGTTCCCGGGATTTATGATGGCATCCGTGCCCGTGATTTTCGCTGTCGCTAGTGGCTCGGCGATCTCCATATTATTTTTGATGCAAAAGTCGGGTATATCATCACCGTCGCCGTCAGCCGCTACTTCTGCTCCCGCGTCTTGCACCTCGCCCTGAGCCATGATGCCAACTGGGTTCACCTCGACCTCGCGCAAGAACGGGATGTTGCGCTTGACCATAAACTCGAAGGGATTGTACAGCTCGATGGGGCTCTCCCACGTGCTATCATCGAAGTCGACACTTGTCCAGTCCTTTGAAACCTTGCCTAAATCGACGATATCGACGCGACCCAGGGTGCCATTTTTCTTCGGCGCGTCATGCCTGTACGCATCGAGCTTCAACGCTTTCGTCGCGCCATCAGAGCCGATTGCTTTCGTCATACCATCAGAGCCGGTGATATTCACCTCGAAGATCACCCCGCCCTTAGCGGCTTCAGCCGTGCTTGACCCCTTAACGCAATCCTGGACCTGGTACCACGCGAGGTCCTCGCCAAAATACACCGCCTTAACGGCAATGACGTTCTTTCCTTTTTTCAAGGTAGTCGTAACGTCGTGCTCGTCAAAATACCACGCGCACTTCTCGCATCGGGCGATTCCCCGGCCAAGATACTTGCCATTCACGTAAAGCTTGTACCGGCTATCAACCGAGATGTGCAAGATTGCCTTTTTCGGGGCATTATCGAGGGTGAATGTTTTGCGGAATATAGCATGTATATTTCGTTCATTCGCGAGGATGCCTTGGAATTCCCCTGCCCGGTCGACACTTTGCTTGCGACGCGGCGTGAAATAGGGTGGCCATATCCACTTGGCACCGTTCCATGATGTTTTCAATTCCCAGGGAGTCGTGACCGTTGTCATGCACCACGAAAAACTAAGGTTTGAAAGAATAAATAAAAACGCAAGGCGCGATCATGACCGCGGGGCGCCGCGCTTTCTCGCCGCGAAGACACGTGCCTTCGCGGAGGGGTGCATAAGCGCGGAGCACACGATAATCGCAGCGACGATCGCCAGCACGGTCACGGCTCCCGCCGGCTTCCCGATGTCGAAGAGCAAGTCCTGGCTGAAGTCATTGAGCAGCTTCGTATCGGGCATCATATAGATAGTGAAAGGCGTGGTCGAATTCGGGCCGTTGATCGCTGCCATGTAGTCGTCCAGGAACGTCGAGCCATAACTGTCAAACACGCCGCCCATGACATGGGCATCCGAGCCGCTACTCGTGTTGGCGCTGTTTAGGATGAAGAGCGTGATTGTCTCGCAACCAAAGTGCTTGGCAATGAGACTGTCCTGGACCAGGCGATCGAACCCGTGCCCAATATAGTGCCCGAGCGGGTCATATTGCTCGACATCACGCCCGTAACAGCTACAATTCGTGATGCCCAAGTAGATGCCGATCCGGCTCGAGTTGCCATCGACCCAGAGAAGCCCGCTCTCGAGCTTCTTGAGCTGGTAGTATACGCTTGAGCTGGGATCTCCCTCGTCGCCGGGGGCAGGGCGTGGCACGTCCCCATATGGTGGCGTCCCGGAGCAGCCACAAGGGTAGATCATGGGCGCGATCTCGTCCCAGCCATGGACATCATAGATATGGGTCATCTCGTCCACCTGCAAGTCCCGGTCGCCGTCGAACACATCCACTGTCGCCTTGGTGCCCATCGTGGCGGTGTAGCTCATGTCCGGGTAGGCTGTCCTGAACCACTGGAAGAAATCGTCGTAGAGCTCCACGGATCGCTCGTGCCTTGCCGTGTTCGGATTGATATCGATGCCATACGTCGTCGCGAGGACTTCATCCGGCGATTCGAGGTCAACGTTGAGGCCAACGACGTTGGTAAGGTTGTTGGTCTTGGAGACGTTGAGCAATTCCTTGCTCCAGTAAATCACGCCGTCCGTGGAGCCATCCCAGGGGTACGTGTTGTAAAAGTAATTGCGCGCCTCGTCGGTATAATTCGCGATGCGCGTGATGCCCTGGACAGATGGCATGATCCGGACGTTCGGGTAATGATCGAGCCATTCCCGCGTGTTGTTGATGAAGTAATTTCGACCCCACGTGCTGGTGACATTTGGCGGGTGGTAGATAACGAGAGTCGCGTTGAACCTGTCCAGCGCATCTTTCTCGTTGCTGTCGTACAAGTCATAATTAAAGCCAGCCCAGAACGCGATCTTCGCCTGGTAATCACGAGGCGTGATCACGATTGCACGTCCGGATGACGGCATTGCAGCGACCGCCCCAACGACCGTGAACGCCAATACCATCGAGAGGCCGAGCACGAGCTCGCGGTAGTGCTGGTGACCGCGCTTGCCGAGCGCGCACATGTAATCTCCCCTGCCACGGTGCAAGTTCTCGTCCAGGATGCCCATGCCGAAAAAGTTGAACAATGCACTAAAGCCACCGATTACCATGACGAGGAGCAATGACCAAGCGATCGCTTGATAAATTACCGAGGCATTCGATTCGGAACCGCGGTACATGGGGTTCCAGACTGCGAGGATGCAGACCACGACGCCGCCAAAAGTGATCAAGCATCCTGCCCGGTTTGCCCCGCCGGCCCATGCCAGGACGCCGAAGATGCCGCTCAGAGCCAAGCCTAGGCCGATCGATGGCCACGCGTCGATTGCGTCCACGATCCCGGTCATAATCGCATATATCGGGTACGCGCAATAAATCGTCGCCAAGAGGAATATTGCTATCCCCATAGCTATTCTCCCGAGCACGACACCTGCACGGACCATGGATCCCAGCGCCCCGCCCCGGCGAAATAAGTACAAGGCGATGCCGGGAATGCCAAGAAATGCGGCGAGCAAGGTGCAGGAACCCGCCGGGTGCTTCCGCTTTTTCGCGTCCACGTAGACGATGCACGCGCAGCCAAGCATAGCCGCGTAATAGATGCCAATGGTAATGGCGATCGTCGTTGAATTGCTCTCGAACCATTCTCCAAAGTCGATTTCTTGCAGCAACACGTCATTCACTATGAAAAACTAAGGTACAATGGAATAAATAAACGCGCAAGGGGCGATCATGACCCAAAATACGTGTTCATGACTTTTGGCCCAAGGAGCATGTTCCCGAACTTGACGAGCCGGTCGAAGTATTCCTTGGCTTGCTCGGGCGATAAATTGCCATTAACTAAAATCTTTTTCGCGCCGAACAGGATGAAGTTTTGGTCTATCAATAACTGGTTCACGGGCACGTGCTCGGATAAGAAATCCACGAGGTTCTGTATGGTTGCGTTCTGTCCCGCTGCGAGTTTTAACACGAGCTTTTCGGTGTCGGGCTCCAGATCCATGCGTATCGCTGCAATTTCGGATGGATCAATACCCTTCCCCCACGACAAATGTCGCAACAACGCAGCTTTCGACATGAGCCAATTTACTCTTCGCTTAACGTGTGATGCAATCAAGACCGGATCGGTCATCGATTTTACTTCTTTCCATAGCCGTTCGGTATACTTGTTCTTATCACCATTTTTCACCTGGTTCTTGTTGAGATCGACGACTACAGAATTCTTGAATTTCTTCTCGTTTTTCGGATTTATGACGATGGCATTAGAACCGGCTGCATCGATGTCGCTGGAATCGTTCTCGATAATCTGCATCGGCCGGTGTGGAGTGAACATGAGCATAATATTCACGATGCGCCTAACCCAATCGGGATGCCCGCCCGTGACGAGAACGGGGTCTCCAGCGACGAGGGCATGGATGAGCTGCTCTTGATTTTTCAACTCGACAAGCTTGAAATCGGCAGCGTCCTGGAACATGACAGGTTCAGTCTTGATACTGTCCAGCAATGCTTTCATGGGCTTCGTGATGGTACATTTCGAGACCAGGCCATCCTTCCATTGATCATCCGTGATAGGCGCACCAGGTTGAATGAACGAGGCAAAGCATTCCGAAAATAGTTTCTTGATTCGGGGGATGACTCTCGTGATGTACACCTGATGCTGATCCCCGATAAAATAACATCCTGTCACGAGGATCGCGCCGGTTGCCTTGAACCGCGCTACGATCGCGGGATCCTTGATCCGCATAACGTGAACGAAGGCCAGCTGGCGCTTGTCGAGGCGAGGCACGATGCAATCATAGGTGTCCGAAGTTCCGTGGATCATGTCCTGCGTTACCTTCCGGCAGAAGTTGCCGACATCTTGGGTATCCAAAGAGGGTGCTATCGTCTCGATCAACGTGCCATCTGCCTGGCTGATGCCGAGGGCAAAAGCCTCCTCGAAGGCAGCAACCTGGCGGGCTATTTGAAGGTGCGATGCCTCTTCATCGCCTTTCGTCATCGGCTCCAAGCCGAGTACCTGGGCAAGATGCGCCTTGAAGGGGATGAAGGTGAGCACGTTCCCGTCCCAGCCTGCGACATCCTCAGGGGAATAAACGGATAGAAATTCGTCCTTGATCAAATCGATTTTTTCGACCATCTTAGCCGGGGTATCTGCCTTGTCAAACAGGCACGCGATCGTGAAACACACAAGTTCCTTCGATGCAGTGTCCTCTGTGGTCGGGATCGGGATGTTTCTCATGATCATGCTGGAATTGCTGAAATTCATGGTCTCGACTGATGAACCCGCGATGCTTGTCGAGAAGGCGTCGATTGCGGATAGAAACCCGGAGACCAGGTTCAAATCCACAGTGAATGAAGGGTCAAACACGTGGCTTAAAAACGTGATTGACTTGTGGATGAACAATATCGCCTTTAGTGCCACCGGGGATACGCCTCGACTCTAAGAAATAAATTTTTGACTCAGAGAAATAACACCTATGGAATAAAATAAAGAGAGAATATAAAAAATACACTTGGAAATTACGCGTGGGCCGATCGCGTGGCGATGAAGAGGTACACTGCACCGACGGCGAGTAGCACATAGACGATGTAATAGATTGGCTCGAAGACGTACCAAGAATTATCGAGCTGCAAGATATAATACATGTAGGAATAGATCATGTCGTAGGCTGCTTCTGCCATGAAGCCCGCGGCAATAACTAGCCAGCCCTTGGAGAACTGGCCGCCACGATACTTGAATATCAAGAGGATTGCCAGCACGACGTTCACTTCATCGAAGATCAGGTAAAAGATGAGGATCCACTTGTCCAGCTCCTCGACAATGTAGACACCATCGACGGGAAGCGCAATCAATGGGATCACGCATAAAAACAAGGACACGGCAAGGAATGCACCCTCAGTGATCGCGATGGCTTCTACCTCTCGCTTCTCCAGCTTCATTCCTCCCGCCTTGAGCTGAAGGGCCATTCCAAGTAGTATCGCGAAATACCCGATGATGTAACAAACCCTGCCGAAATGGATGCTCGGGAGATCCTCTGTGTGGAACACGAACCACACGAAACTATAGAAGAAATCGCCCAGGAACCATAAAACCATAGACACGGTCAGCAGTAGCCAGGCCTTCCCCGCTGTTGTTCTGAAACTGAAGAGCTTGATGCACAACAAGAAGGGGACCACGGCGAGCAATCCCCACAAGGGACTTATCCCGTAATAGAGATTTGAAAATATGTTATATCGCTCTTCCGTGTAAGGATCTTCGCTGATAAATGCTGCGTAGTAATCGTCCGCGAGTAACCAGACCAAGTAACTCCACAACAATACTGATCCAATGATGATCACTAGGATTGGCCAGTATTTTTTGAAATCTGCTCTCATACATATTCGATCATCCTTTTATGTTAAATATTTTGTGCACACAGTTTCCACCAAAATGATTGAACCGACCATAATTTTCTTGGTTTCATCTCCAAGAAATAGTAAGTAGGATTTATTGACCAAGGGGACTATTACCGGGCTCAAGAAATTCCTTTAATAATTGTGGTATCTCTCTATTATTATAATACTTGAGTGTTTCACTGATTAAGGCTTGATATTCTATAATAATTGCGTTTCTGAATCCAAGCTCATCCAGCATATATCGTTCTCGCGCTCTATCGAGCTCATCGTCGGTATAAAACGCATCGCAATCCGAATGAATGCTATGTAAAATATCTGCAATTTGATCTGGAATCAAGGGCATTGCATTGCGATCAATCCAAGCATTGATAAACGCATCCCTAAATGGTACTGCATCGATATTGCCGATTATGTATTGCTTTAACAAGGAGAAAAAATCGTAGAGGACCGTTTCCATCGCTTTATTAGTATCGCCGGTCAAGATAATTTCACGTCCCTATGCGATGTTCGAATGACGGTCTAAATGATTATAATAAACAATAATCAAGATACGTTAATCTTATTATTATCAAACCATCGGCGTGTCTTTTCTAGGGTCGCATCAAGCCAGGATTTAACCGACGACGAGAGTTGATCAAGAGGATTGTCGTTGATTGTTAGATATTCTAATTGAAGGTGAGTTATTGATTCTGGAAGCGAATGCAAACGATTCGAAGATAGATAAAGCTGCTTGAGAGTGTTTAATTCGCCGATTGACTCTGGAAGGTTCGCGATCTGGTTAGATGCCAAGTTAAGAACTTTTAAATGCTTCAATTTACATTCGGAGTGAGGCATTTCCAAGAATGAAACGCTGGAAAGCAGATTCTTGCTTGCATCTAATGATTCTAAATTTTCGAGATTTCCAAGGCTAACCGGTAAATTTGTTATTTGATTTGATCCAATGCTGAGCTCTTTTAAATTTTGAAGATTCTCTATGGAGCTGGGAATTTTTGCTAAATTATTAACTGAAATCCATAACTCTTCTAAACAATCAAGACTTCCTATCTCGTCGGGGATTTCTTCAATCTGGTTTTGATCAAGCTCGATCTTTTTCAATTTTTTCAAGTTTCCGATACTATTCGGGATTTTTTTTAGTTTGTTGTTAATCAATGCAAGATGTTCCAAGGATTGCAAATTGCTTATCGATTCGGGAAGCATCTTGATTTGATTATCTTCGAGCATTGCTTCTTGAAGATTACTTAATTGGCCAAATCCCTCGGAGATCTCCTGTATCTCGTTTGCCTGTATATTCAATTTTCTCAGGGAATATAAACCTTGAAATTCTGACCTAATATGCTTCAATTTTGATTTATACATTTCTAAGTATGCTAAATTGTGTAACTTTCCGAAGCTAGGTGGAAATTCAGTGATATAGGTATATTCTAGAATAAGAGTTTCTAGCGAAGATAAATTCCCAAATTCCTTGGGTAAGGATTCTAATTTCGTACGACTTACATCGAGAAATTTAAGCCTAACAAGATTACATAAAGAATGTGGTAACTCCGTCAAGTTAGTTTCATGTATATCAATTTTCTCGAGGTTATACAAGGAACCGATGGTTTCAGGAAGTGATGAGATATTTGTATTACACATATTAAATTCTTTCAATTCGTTTAAATTCACTATAGAATCCGGAATAGATTGAATAGGATTTGTATACAAAACTATTCGATTCAAGGATTTCAAGCTACAGATGATTTCAGGGAACATTTCAAAATTATTTATGGATATATTCAGTTGTTTGATATGCTGCAAGAACCTTATTTGATTTGGAATTCTCTCTAGAAAATTTGCACTTAGATCAAGGTACTCAAGGGAGTTCACTGTGAATATTGGCAAGGGGATCTTTGACAATCCCTGGTAAGACAAATCAATGCTTTTTAAATATTCGAGGCGTTCAACTGATGCGGGTAACTTTGTGATACGTGGCGGTTTGGAATTACGCCATTTATCCCCGCGAGGATAATAGGGATGGGAAAGTAGCAATTCTGCCACGTGATTATTTATAATTCGATAACCATATTTCCCTTTTCTCTTAAAAACGTCATTCGAAGATTCAGTTACTTGAACAAGATCTATGCCGATAAATTCTTCAATTTCTTTTAAAACGACTTGTTCGTTAACTGGTATTTTTCTTCGAATATTGTTCTTATCTTCGATCATACTGGAGTTCCTCAATAGGAATATAAATTCCATTTGATATAATTTAACACTAAGAAACCATTATTCCATGTCCCAATTAATGCATAATTTGGCATAAAAATTAAAACATCGAAATAAACCCTTCCCATCTGTGTATAAATGTATGTAGCAAGCTTTTGAATATCAGTAGGATTTGGAATTGGGTTTGAAATCGAATCCCATCGTCCAGCTTCTCCAACGATCGTTGATATTCCATCATTATATGTTCCATAGACCGCATCGAACACACACACATATTTATTTGCCTTTTGTCCATATTCTATTTTATTTTTAAAATCAGAGATAGCACCTCCGATAGCGCCGCGTTTTAATGACAAAACATCTTTAAAATCCCATACACAAGATTTGGTCATTATTTCAAAATCATTAGTAGGTTTCTTTTGAGAACGCCTATATTCACTTGCACCGAATTGGATAGAGCTCCAGTCTTCTAATAATTGTATAATTTCGTCATTACTCAGCAAGTTTATTAATCGCCTGAATTGTTCTGGTTTAATAAAATCGATTGTTCTTGGATTTTTACGGTCAAAATCATACTCGATTGTTTTAATATCATACTTCATTATCATACTATTTTGAATAAGAGCCTTCAGATTTTCTTTAAACGAGGTAATAGTCGCTGACGGTAAAGAATTCTGTGCTCTTTCAATAAGAGTTAATCCTTTTTTCAATTGTGTAATTTGTTGCTTCTGTTGCCTGTTTAATTGATAGATCTGTAAAAGGGTTCGTAACTTGGAAATCTTCTTATTTTTATAGTCCGATTTGAGCTTATCTAACTGTATTGACTCTTCCTGTTGTGATAATTGGACGTTATTAATGAGGTTTTGAAGTTTTTGTTGTATATTATTAGACGTTCCACCTTGTTGATTCTTGGGGTCAATGCTCGTCACGCGCCCGCCGTCCATCCACTCGTCGACCACCGCGATGTCCGCGGCCATGACCTCGTCGATGCCGTGGTGCACGCCTTGCGCGTCGTCGATCGTGTACATGATCGTGTTCCCGACATCCGCGCCGAACTGCTGCCGCATAAAGTCGATGAACGACTGCATCGTGAGCTTCACCGGGACCTCTTGCCCCGACGCACGAAGCTGCGCGACGAGTGCCGCCCGTGTTTGCACGGCCTCGTGAATGCCGATGCGTTGCATGGTCGCGAAAATCGCATTGATCGCCCGGAGGGCATGCCGCGCCGTGTCCGCGGGAAACCGCTTCTGGTACCCATATTCAAGCATCGTGAACGTCTTCGTGTCCATGGCACGTTCCAGGCGAGCGGCGCTGAACTTACCGCTCTTCAACAACTCGATTTGCGAGCGGAGGAAGGTTTGAGCTTTCTGGAGGCTCTTGAGATTGACGATGTCCGCAAGAGTCTTCGCGAAGGCAATCTTGGTGGCATCTTGCGCGTGGTTATACATCCGGAAGAGTTCTCGCTGTTTTTCTCCTATTCTGGAATCGATCTGCGCGAGCTCTTCCTCGGTCCTGAGTTGCGTTTGCTCCAAGTCCTGGGCTGCCTGCCGGTGCTCCTCGGCCATAGCGCTATTGATCGACGTGTCTGCCGCTGCTTCAGTTTCGGCTGAAACACCTTGAATGCTGGGCGCGGTGGTTTGGCCAGTAACAGTCTGCGCGTTGTGCACGAGACTGGCACGTTGCGCTCGCATTCTCACGACGTCGCCGGAACCAAATGCTTCGCTGATGATGTCGGAGATTTCGGCCGGGACACCGAAAATGCGGACGAGATAGCCCAGGCCTTCCTCCAATATCAGCTCGTCGCGGATGCCCTCCTTCAACAAGTCCCAGAACTCGGCCTTCAACCACTGGCCTAGTGATGCTGGGATGCTCGCGAGTTCGCCGAGATTGTTGAATTTCCAGCCCGCCGGCCACTTCAATCGCATCGACTTTGGCTCGCCCCGGACCCATTTCCCGTTTTTGAGGTTTCCTGGCCGTACCCACATGTTCTTCATGATATGGGACGACACGCCGCACGTGATCAAGGAACTGACGATCGTTACCAATGCATTGAACAAGAAGATGCGCAGGTCGCCGCCCTGGAAGATGTCCCCGGAGCTGGCAACCTGGTACGCGTTGAGATACAGCGTACCATATAGTCATGTAATAAAAGAATTGAGGTGAATAGCGGAAAAAAGGAGGGATCAACTGTCGACAGTCAGGTATCGCTCGCATCTTCGCGTCCTTGTTTCGCATCGTGAACCCGGCAATACTCCACGAACTTCTCAGGGTGCAACGCCCACCCAGAATTAAAATTGCCATTATCGAGGCCACCGAGCTCCTCAATGAGTGCCGCTGGAACCGGATTCCCGCTAATGTAAAATCTCTCTAAACGCAGCCCCGCAAGCCCCTGGATCTCCTCGATTAGGTTGTCTCGAAGATCTAAATCATGGAATAGCCTGCCCATTCGTTCCAGGCCTTCGATATGCCGAATCTGGTTCCCTCGTAAGTCAAGCGAAGCCAAATTGGTCAGGTTTCCTAAGTCTTCTATTCGGGTGATGCAATTGTTCTTGAGCCAAAGTGCTTTTAATTTACCGAGCCTCGCAACCCCTACGATGCGATCGATGCGGTTATCATCAAGGCACAAACTTTCTAACCTCTTAAGGCGGAACAGATCCTCGATGCGCCCGATCTTGTTTTTTCCAAGGTTCAATTCGGTCAGTGAATGGAGCTTATCAAGCCCTTCGATGCGATTAATTTGATTGTTCGACAAATTCAACTCTTGTAAATTCACGAGCGTCTCTAGCCCCTCGATGCGCTGGATCCCGCATCCGTCAAGTAATAACTGTCTAAGCGAAGTCAGCTCTTTCAAGCCTTCCATGCGCGGAATGTGAGCACGTATAATAAGATTTTTCAAATTATGCAAGTGATCCAGGCCTTCAATCCGCTCCAAATTATTAGCTTGGATTGTAAGGTCTTTTAAACGCTCCAAATGATCAAGACCTTCGATGCGCGTGAATGATCCACTCAAGCGGAGCTCCTTCAAATTGATAAGGTTGTCGAGATGCTCGATTCGTTGGATGTCGTTCCCCGTTAGGTCGAGAATTTCAAGGTTCTGTAGCTTGTCCACGCCCTCGATCCGAGTGATCTTGTTGTCATTGAGGCGAAGCTCTTTTAGGCACACGAGGTGTTCCAAGCCTTCAATTCGTAAGATTCGATTTTCTATGAGGTCAAGCTCTTCAAGGTTCACCAACTGTTCAAGACCTTTAATTCGCACGATTCGGTTATGTGATAAACAAAGATTCCTTAATTTCAAGAGAGTGTTTAGACTCTTTATTGTGCTGATATTATTCGTATCAAGGTGTAATTGCTCCAGATTCGCAAACCTTTCGAGATTATCGATTTCTTCGATCTTATTACCAAAAAGCCACAATTCCTTAACCTCTTCTGGATTCTCTATAGAAGGCAATTCCGAAAGATGTTTTATTTTCTTACCACTAAAGTCTATAAGAACCTTAGGAATGATTGGTTTGTTTTCCTGCATTTGACTATCACGTAGGTCGATGATACCATTGTTCGGCTAATAGATGATATGCTTGCTGAACATTACCTTGAATTAATGCTCCTATTGCCTTCGAGAACATTTCTTGATATTCTTCGATAATCGTATGACCCATCATAGCTGTATAAGATTTTGTCAACACGCAGATTGCATTAGCAAGGGCATTGATAAAATTCTTTCTTTCATTTTCATTTAACCCGTTAAGCCATCGTTCAAATTCTGGATTAACCTCATCAAGATGAATGCGCGGGTCTAAATTATTCGCTAATAAATCGAATTTCTGGAGGAATGCTCCGATCAAGCACCCGTCACAATATCTCAACCATGTTACTCCGATGAGATCAACGATCGTACCCTGGGAAAGGTGAAGATTTATGATGGTTCTTGCCATTCGTTCAAACATAGCGAGCTCTGCGTGGTCAACATTTATCTTATTTATACCAAGTTCCTTTAATGTGCTATATAATCTATCGAGAACTCAGTATCGGCGGAAACTTAAGTTGCATATTCTGAATCACCTCGGTATCTTTCGACAATTTATTCTATCTCTTTTTCATGGCCGTGCAAAACATGACAATCCGAAGCTGGTTTCAAACACCGTGTCGCAGAATTCCCGTAATGTTGGACCATGCCGCACCGATGCTGGCACCCGTCGTAGCCGTCTTCTCCGTTCGCGCTCTATTTGCCACGCGTTGTAGAGCCAGCAGCGCATCATCGTGCAGAAGATCTTTGCCGCGTCCGTGCGCGCATGGCACGTTGGCTTGATGTGATTCATGTCGCGAAACGCCGTTTCGATGTACCAGCGATGTTTATAATACAGGGCCAAGTTCCGGAGCCAGGCTGCCCGCCTCAGTTTATTCACTGGCGGTGGCGTCGTGACCACGAACACGTGTATTTTTTCCGTAGCTTCTGCGAGTGTCAATTGTTTCGACTTGTATTGCTGCCGGATCCACGATAGTTTTTCATTTTCCCTTGTCGCGAGAAACAACCACGCTTGCATCGGTGGTTTTGCCCCGAATCGTGCCGGGTCTCCTTGGATCAAAAACGAAAACACGATGCCCGTGCCGGTCTTTAAATACGAATGTATGCAAGTGATGACATTCTTTCGTTTCTGGTAA
>JAUQYW010000184.1 GCA_030587525.1 Candidatus Sigynarchaeota archaeon
AATACTGGGGTCCCGTCGACCAGTACATCGGCGGCATCGAGCACGCCATCTTGCACCTGCTCTACGCTCGGTTCTGGACCAAGGCAACGCGTGACCTGGGGCTCCACGATTTCCCGGAGCCGTTCCACGCGCTGCTCACGCAAGGCATGGTCAACAAGGAGAACCCGTATTGTGAGACGTGCGGCATCTTCTTGCCGATCGGTAAATACGATCCCGACACGAAAAAATGCATGAAGTGCGGGAACCCGTACACCATAAAAAGCGCCAAGATGTCGAAGAGCCTCGGCAACGTCGTCGATCCGCAAGAGATCGTTGACAAGTACGGCGCCGACACGGCACGCTTTTTCATCCTCGCCACCGCGAATCCCGAAAAGCAGCTCGAATGGTCCGACGAGGGCATCGGCTCGGTCTGTCGCCAAATCAAGACGATCTTCGGCGCGCTCATGACCCAGCCAGCATCCTTCAAGAAGACCAAGGACTTTTACGACGACCTCATCCTGTTCCACGTGAATACCGTAGTGAAGGCCATCACAGAATACTATGGAAAGATGGAGATCCGCGATGCACTCAACAAGATCACGCTTCTCATCGATCAATTCCAGGACTACATCGACAATGGCGTCACGAAGAAGGTGTTCCAGACTTGCGTGGAAACGATCGCGCTGATGATCGCTCCCGCGGTGCCGCACCTTGCCGAGGAGATATACGAGGTGGCGTTGAAGAAAAAAGGATTTATCTCCCTCGCGAAGTGGCCCGAGGTCGACGAGAAAGCCTTGCGCCCGGATATCAAGACGGCCTGGGAATACGACAACGCGCTGAGCGACGACATCGCAAGCATCCTCAAGATCTTGCAAAAGCAACCAGCCAAGATCACGCTGATCATCGGTGCCCAGTGGAAGCACGGCGCGCTCGGGACTGCCTTGAAAATCCTGAAGGAGACCAAGAACCCGGGAGGCGCGATCAAGCAACTCATGGCGGATCCCGCGATGAAGAAATTGGGGGGTAAGGTCCCTGCGTTCGTTAACAAGCTCGCAAAGGACCCCTACGCCATAGAACGATTGCCGCAATTCGCGACGCAAGACGATGAAATTGCCGCGGCCGAGAATTTCAAGTTGCTCTCTGGCAAGAAGTTTCCGGCCATCGACATCGTGAAGGAGGAAGATTCCGCCGAGAAGAAGGCGGAGCTAGCCGTGCCAGGCCGGCCGGCGATCATCATCACATGAATCGGCACCTTGCATTTTTTCTATCTTTTCTGCTCTTCCATATTGCTTCCATCTTTGACATGCGAACGAGCTGCTTCAAAAAAAGGAATAAAGTTACACTTTCTTGATGTACTTCGACATGATCGATGGAACGTTGGCTTGCGACTTGTGCCATTTTGCCTTGAGGAGGATGCCAAGCGACGTGGACGCCTTTAGCGGGACCATGCTCAAGACGTCTACTTTCATCAAGTGACATAATGCCATGGTGGTCTGGACCAGGTTGTTGCACCCATCACTGGCATAGACCTTGCCCTTCCCGAGCCGCTTGATCAAGCGGTCCCGGGTTTCTTCGATAGCGCAATGCCCGGCGACGAGGACCGGCCCCTGGATGTTGTCGATGGCAGCTGGAACATGGCCTTTTCCCATGACGATCGTGAATTCGCCTTTACCGTGGAAGTCCAGGGAGAGCATTTGCATGACGGCCAGCGGATTGTTTTGGCACCCCTCCTTGCACGCCATCGTCTTGCCCTTCATAATCGTCACATCGGCAGGAAATTGCGGGTACAGGTCGTGGGAGTATTTCTCGGTAAAGCGGGAGAGGTCCTCCCCGGCCACGTCAATATCATCGATGCTCTTGACACCCTGGCTCAAGCCCCGGTCGATGGCGATCTTGATGTGGGGGATTTCCTCGGCCGCGTATCCGAATACCCTAGCGCCGACGATGTCCGTGGCAACGGTGTTATTTCCACCGATCAACAAGTGAAACGGGATGACGCATTTGCCGGCAAGCGCGGCGGGAGGATAATGCCCGTAGATGGTTCCCTCGATGCCATCGATGACCGTGAAATCCGGCTGGATGACCTGGAAGACATCGACCAGTTTCGAGTGCAAATTATAGTTGTGATCGAATCTCCTGTCCTTGTGTGCGACGAACGCCCATTGATTCTTGATGCCCAGCGTCACCCACGCCATGGAATGCGTTTTCAACTTCGGCACGTCGACGTAGAGGTTCTGGTCCTTGTTGCGTATCAGCCGATCCACGAGGAGCTTGGGCATCTCGAACGTGACGAGATCGTACCCGGTAGTACCTTTTTTCCCCGGGAATTCAACCGTTTCAGTTTTTTGCTCGTCGAGATAGATGGGTTTTGCACCCGTGTCCTTCAGTACCCGGTGATAACCCGTGACTTCGAACACGATCCTCGTGTATTGGTTCTGGGTGCTATTTTCCATCACGTAGACGTGGTTCGCGCCTTCCTGGAAAAAAAATTCTATCATCGCCTTCAAGATATCGGGCCGAGTGTAGCAATGCGGCTTGGAATCGATGGCATTTGGCTTGATATATACGTCCTTGCTCGACTTGAGAAGGTTTTTGCCGCCCCCGAAGGCCGAAAAAATGTTTGCCACTGCCGAGGCGATCGTGCTTTCCGAAATTGCCTTGGACCCGGAGGATTCTTCGAGGATCTTCACGATGACCCGGGATTTCGCCATGAATTTCCCCTTGGATACTTGTTTTTAACACCCCTAAATTTAATAGAGATTAGAGGAGATGTTATACCGTACGTTTTAACGCACGATGACCTTTAAATAGAGCTCATAATGAATAATATATTATATAATCGCCGAATCGAAAGTGAATACGCGTGGCCAAGCGCATAGCCAAGAACAAGCCAGAAAAGGTCAAGCAAATTGTCTTCTCGGCCTTGCTGGAAGCATTGAGCGAGATCATTGGCCCCGATGGAAGGTCGTCGCTGATCAAGTTTGCTGGGCTCGCAACCAAGTATTCCAAACAGTTGCGGCCGTCCCTCGTGAATTCGCTGCCACGCTCTGACCTGATAAAGCTCACAAATGCGATGTCCCGGCTGCTTGGTTTTGGCTCCAAGGCCTTGCTGCGCGAAACGGGGCGAAAGTTTGCGATTTACTTGCATCCATACGGTTATAGCCTTGAAACCCTCGCCGAGAAGATGCGCAAGTGGATCGACGGCGATTGGGACATCATGATTAAGAAGGAGAAGGACTCCTACAAGATAACGATCAAGAACGACCCATTCCAGGCCGGAACTGCAGGAAGTTTCATCTGGGCTGGTTTCTTCGAAATTGCCGCGACCAACTCGTCTCCCGACGGCGCGAAATTCATCGCGGGGGACATCACCGGCAATGGAAAGGATAATATCACGACCTTCGAGCTGAAAAAACAATAAACTGATGATGCATAATGGTCGACAAGGAACCCGATTTCGTGTTTAAGATTGCCGTGGTGGGCGATTATGCTGTGGGTAAAACCAGCCTCATCGCCAGGTTCATCCAGAGCAAATTCTTGCGCGAATATAAACCAACTCTCGGTGTTAATCTCATCCTAAAGGAACTGAACGTGAGGACTAGCAAAGGAAAGAACCTGGTATGCAATCTCGTTTTGTGGGACATTGCCGGCCAGGAGCGCTACGCGTCAGTTCGAAAGCTTTATTATAAGGGCTGTAGCGCCGCGATGTTGGTATATGATGTCACGCGCATGGACACGTTCCACAATCTTGAGGCAACCTGGGTCAAGGATTATTCGGATAACACCACTGGCGAAAAAATCTTCATCCTCGTGGGGAACAAGGCGGATCTTACCGACATTAAAAAGGTTGCGACCAGTGATGGTGAAACCCTCAAGGCGAAACTCGGAGCTATCGATTTTCTTGAAACCAGTGCAAAAGACGGCGATAATGTCGAGCAAGCGTTCATGAGGCTCGTCAAGTTCCTGCTCAACAAAGCTGGTGAAAAGATTTAATTCCCTATTTCTGCTTGATTTTTCAACAATTCTTGCATGATGGACTTGTCGCAAGCATCCACGAGCCGCTA
>JAUQYW010000189.1 GCA_030587525.1 Candidatus Sigynarchaeota archaeon
CGGTTCCCATCACGATGCCGCTCGCGGAGGAGGCGCTCGGCCCCGGCAGCATCACGGTCTCCATACCCGCGGCCACGCTATGCCCGTCAATGACCATCCCGATAATGATCAGCGGGGCGCTGGCCATCGAGCCATTGGGCGATCCCATCACGCTCACCACGGCGCGCCGGGAACCCTTGGCAGCGGTGCTCCGGCTCGTCATCGTGAACCCCGATAATGGCACGGAGATGGTTGACGTGTGGGCTGGCACCATCATCGCCCGAGGCTTGTCGATCAACTACACGGGCTACTTCCTGCTGGATAATTCGAGCGCGGGCGGCCGGTACATGACGATGCTCGGCGTGAATCCGCTGGAGGAGAGCACGATGTACCGCGTGGAGGCGTCGCGGGCGTTTTGTGAGCAGTTCGTGGGCATTCTCGCCGTGCGTTGCGGAGATAACCTGTCGTGGTCGCCTGCGATTACCTTGCCGTTATCGTGTAGCATCATCATCGCTGCAGCTGGTCTCGTGAAGACACACGTCGTGAAGCGACGGAGGATGAATTGAACGTGGGCTGGTCGAAGGAACACTATATGAAGATGTACCCGCATTATAACCGGGTCTGCCCGATTTGCGGCGAAACGTTCAACGCCTTGCATCTCGGGTCGAGGCGACGCAAGACATGCTCCAAGGCGTGCTCGGCAGCATACACGAAGCGCGTGCAGCGAGAAAATACGAAGCGGTACATCAAGACCGAGAAATACCTTGCCTATCGCAAGAAATACTACGAGGCCGTGAAAGCGCGGCGGCGTATCGCCAAGATCACACGCGTACTGGCCGGGGAAGTCGCCAGGAAAGCAGCGAGCGCGTGATCTCTTGCTTTTCTTGCGCCAACTGGTTTACGATCAACTCGCTTTTTTACAAATAGAATTGGACGGTTAACTATACAGCGGATATAATCCATATTTCTTCCCCGATTTACACCAAACCGTTGAATTTATATATTTTAATTTGTTTCAAGGTCAATTCATGATTAAATATGGTAGAGAGCAAGAGCAATAAAAAAGCCACAGGATTTCCCGAGGGGAATAGTAAAGTTTGGGGCTTTCCGAGCGGACATGATTAATCTTGCCCGTTACCGAGGAATATGGTTCCTTAGCAATTTATATTTGTATAGTTGATCAATTCATTGATTTTCTTATGCAAGCTGATTCGCAGAAAAATGATACTTTGGTCAATAGCAAGCGAGCAATCGTGAAACGAATAAAAGGACTGCTGCGATTGCATGAAACTTTTCAAGCACTATTGACTTGGCCGTGTGGTTTCTTGCTGGTTTTTTTGCTATATACGGCGACAAAGGCAATAGATACGCTGAATGCAGGAGATTTGTGGATTACTCTCATTTCTAGTGGAATAATAACGATAATATCATCTGCAAGGTCTCCCACGCGATCATCGCTGCGCAAATTATCCGGACAGAAATCGAAGCGAAATATAGGCAAAAATAAAGCGATTGACGAAAATATATCATTAATCACGGCGCGTATAACGGCATTCATAATTGATTTTTCCCATAGAATACAAGAGCAACAGGAAAGATTCACACGTGCAAAACAATCCCACCAAAGATGGGCCTTGTGGTACATGTCTGACACCTTCAGCATCGCGTTCCCAGGCATCGTCCTTTGCATCTTGACAATATCGATAGCCATGTGCCAGCACGCTTTCGTATTTCTTCCATTTATTCTACCGGTGCTTCTGAGTGCATGGGATATGTTTGGGATTGTAATTCTCTTGAGAAAGAAATTCAATAAACTATTGCAAAGCTGGAGCTTATTATCGCTTCAGGTACAAAAGTGGGGTGAAAATCTAGAGAAGCAGGTGAGCCAGGAGAAAGACACAATCTTGAAAGGAAAGGAATCGGAGGGATAACGTGGCGTGAAAGACCAGCGGCGAAATCCTCAGACAGGAGAAAGACGTAGCAAGTTTGAAATCTGGGCGGAACTCCTGGAATGTTGCTTGCGATCTCCTCGGACACAAACATGGCTTCTAAGGGAATTGGGATTGACAACGGCTATGATAAAAGACGCAATCTCTTTCCTCGAAAAAGGGAAACTCCTCGCAAAAGCACCCGATCCCTCAGCTAATCCAATCGTATACATTACGACGCCAAAAGGTGAAGAAGCGCTCAAAGAATTCTATAACCTCGTAGAAAAGTTTTTCAGAAATCTTTGAACAGGCTCATAAACACAAACCAAGGGAAAAAGAAAAGAAGAGTAAAAGAGATTAACATGGCTTAGCGCTCACGCCACGCGGCAATGCTGACCAAACTAGGCCTCATTGGCGACTCGTCGATCGCCCTCGTCGCGACGGGCTACCTTTTCTACCTTACGATAGATGCGAACCAGCGTGCCGCTAAGGAACGTGGCGGGGTCGATGCCGCGTGACTTGAGTTGCCGCAGGTCGGCGCGCAAATCGCGGGCGAGCTTGTGGGAAAGAGTTTTGCTGTCATCATATGCTGTTCACGATGTCGTGGTGATTGCCGGGCTCGCGCGACCAAAGGATTAGAAGGGAATTGCTAGCGCGGATAAATGCTCTTCACATTATAGCAGTATTACCATCATTATCGATCGGTGCAAGCACGATAATTCGTCCTATCACGCGATCAACGACCATTTTTGAATCCATTGTTAAATCAAACGATATTCGCCTCTTCAACAAACTCTTTCCCGTGATGTGGTTCATCGCAAAAAACGTCGACATTGACGATCCGATTTTTGAAAATCACGATATCGCGAAGCATACACGGTTTCGTGAGGCGTGGAATGAGCCACAAAGAGGTTCTCCTCGAAGAACCGTCTTTTCTGAACCAGGCTTGATATTTCTCGTACTCGTGAAATCGTATTCTCTATTGTAAAATAGTGATGAATTCGACCGATTCTTGAGGAATCATCATTCAACTCCGACAGTATTTGGGACGGATAAGAAATTTATCTGTGAAATTTGCTCACGTACTTTCAGTTCACTAGATCTCCTGGATCTACATGTTTTTAGGCATAAGAAGGCACGAAATGTAAATAACAAAACTGTTCCATGAACCTAGTACGGCTCAAAGGTTGAGTGGATGATTCTATTGGAATCATGCTTCATAACCGGAAATCGGACAATTATTTTAATTACTAACAGCCAAAGTGACACCGCAAAAAAAGATAATAAAGAAATGGTTGTTGCAATCCACGCCAACATGTCAAGGCTCGGCGTCCACCACGATATCGTCCAGGTAACAGTGGTAATTGCTTTGCGTGGTGCCGGTCGAGACCTCGAAATGCGTGATGGCAGCCGCGTTGTCCTTGAAAGCATACGTGCCACTAACGGGGCACCGTGCACCATCGAGCTTGACGTACCACGTGTGATTTGCGATGTAGTAATGGATCTCGAAGATATGCCACTGGTTCGCCGTGACAGTCGCGATGTTTGTCCATGACGTATTGCTCTGCCAATAGAGTGAACCATTTTCGATCTTGAGGCTGACGGCGATATGCCGATTCGTATTTGTCCATGAGCCATCCGCCAGGCAGATATACGTCGCCTGGGTCGTGTCGCTCGCGTTGAACGCGAAAGTGACGATGCCAGAACTGGGGCACGTGCCGGGAATATGCCATGATGCAAGGGCGATCCCGTTCGCCGAGACGTCGTTGAACAGAAGGCTGTTGTTGCCGCCATCACTGGAGATGTTGACCGAACAGCTTCCGTTGGTGTAGGTCGCCCAATTGCTCGATTCAAAGAGCGTCGTCGCGGTTTCCGAGCAGATGCTGGCGGTGATGCTCGTCGCCTGGTATTTTCGCACGCGAACCCAGTCGATCTGCGTGTCGTCCACTTGCTGCAAGACGGAGAAATGGTAGCCCACTGGCGTGTTGTCACCCGAAACATTCTTTATCGAGGTATCATCGCGGTACCACCGTGCCGCGGTTGATGTCGCTTCCATGCGGAACTCGTGGAAGTTCGTGTCTGACGGCGCCGCTTCCGTGTAGATGTCGGAATGGGTCATGTTCCGGTAATGCAGCCAGCTATCTTGTTGCCGGGCGTACAAGCTACCCTTGTTCGTGATACTCCAGCAATCCGTGTATTTCCTGTCCTTGTTGGTGAACCCTATCATCATGGAGTTCGGGTACCCGTTCGACGCGGTGACTGTCGAGCGGAACTCGAGGACCGTTTCACCACTGAAGCTGCCGTTTTGCTGGTAAGCCACGGTGATCTTGTTACCATCCGTGGTTGACGAGAGTTTGAGCACTCCGTTTGCCTCCGTGATGGACCCGTCGCTGCCATATTGCCCCGAGATGTTTCCTTCAACGAGAATGCTCCATTTGCTGAAGTTGAGGCAATTGTCGTTAAAATCATCGAAGAACTCGAACACTGCTTCGCCGTTGCTCGTGGACGTTGCCGTCAGGTTTCCATAGAGCATGGTCAGATTGCTCGTTCCTGCTTGGGGCACTTTTACCCATATCGTAGACGACCCGCCAGGCACCCACGTTTCGATGTAATGCGGGATTTCCGCACCGTTCGCCAGGAAACGAAGGTCCGCACCACCTTCGAGACAATGATCGTAGGAAAACGAGCTGTCCAGGTCGATGCGGAGCACGTGATCATCGGCAGGCGTGGAAGCACTCAAGTTGATGGTCCGAGAATATAAACCGGGGGTGTAGGGCGTGAAATCGAGCACGCCAGATGGCGCGGCAAGTCGTTCGTTCGCATCACCCGAAGAGTCGCTTCCAAGGCATGGCCGCACGAAGACCCAGTCGACCTCGACGTGGGGCTCGGTGCAGTCGTACATCGTGCCGTAATAGTACCGGACGAGGACGAGGTGCGCATCGCATGCCCGGTGTTAAACGTGGCAATAGAGTTCATTATCGATCCCCAATGCGTTCCAGGCCCGTAATACATCGTCCGGGTGGCGTAAGCTATGGATAGGTCCGATGCTGGAATGTTCGTCGTGGAGGTGTTGGTGCCGAAACCTTCCTCGACGAACTGCACGAGGGATGAACTGATCCAGCGGAACTCGAGCGTCGACCAGGTGCTGTTGATGCGATCATTCCCTGGAGTGTTGTTTTCATAGCCAGTTACCCGTGTCTTGTAATCGCCATTCATGTTAAACACGCCATTGGACACGGTCGTGCTATACCCGCCGTGATCGATATCAACGTCGTTGATGCCCTGGATGGCCAACGTGCGGCAATCATACGAGTCCGCGCTCGAATGCAAGATGACTTTGCCATCCGAGAACGCGATGGTGCTTTTCGCATCCGTTTCAGTTTCCCATTTCAAGGTATCAAGCGCCGTGCCGGAGAAGTCATCGAAAAACTCGAACGTGGCGGACCCGTTACTCGCAGGCATGGCAACATAGTTTCCATAATACAAGGTGATGGTGCTCGTGCTCGCCGTTGGCACCTTCACCCAGATCGTCGCGTTGATCCCGCGGTTCCACTGCTCGATCCAGTAAGGAAGGCTCGTGTTACTTTGGTCCAGGAATCGCAAATCACCACCATCGCTGCGGCACGACCAGAAATCGAACGTCGAGTCAAGATCGATCCGCACGGCGTAATCGGCAGCGGGCGTAGCGGGCGAGATCGTGATGGCCCGCTTGTAGATCCACGTTGACCCGTAGAGCTCGAAATCGTCGCGGAAATAATTGTGGAGAACCCCGGCGACGGGATACTGCGTGCTATCACCGGTCACCGAGAAAGAGATGGTGAAATCGTCGCAAGTAGTCATGTCATCGAGGGTGAATGTCCGCGACGGCGCATTCACCGTGACGGTTTCGATCGTGGCGCCGGTGGAATTCTTTACCTTGACAACGAACGAGCTGGAATAACAATTCTCCGGCATCATCAATTCGCAATCAACAGGGCCCGGTCCTGGAAAATCGCCGTTCACGATGTCGAACCCGCTATAATGCTCCTTTCGGAACATGAAATAGTCGATCGAAACAGGAGCGCCCTTGGTCGTGTTCATGATCATGCAGTTGAACCGCGGGTTCGTGCACATGCAGAAATCGATGTTGATTTCCGAAGGCACGAAATTGGTGTCGATGAAGAGGTAAGTATGGTTACAGCTTGGGTTGATGTACGAGTCATAGAGCAGCAGAGGGGCACCGTGGTACGCCGTGAACTCGGGCGGGAACCAGCAATTTATAAACCGGATTTCCGCGTTTAATGAAGCAGTAAAGCCACCCACCGCAAACGCGTGGATGTTGGCGTTTCCAAGCCACCCGAGGCCATCTGGATAAAAGGATACATTCGACTTATTCGACCAATCCAGATCCTTTGCGTTGTAAAACTCGCAATTGGCTACGCTGTGTCTATTCTGGGGGGCCTCGGACGATATCACCGAGAGCGTGGTGTTCATAATATCGACATGGCCGACGCTTAGCAGCATCGTTTCGTTCGTCGAGCAGTCCTTCACCACGATCCTGTTCGTAGATGCACCATCAAATACCTTTGGCCCGAAAGCGAATGCCGAAGGCTTCACGATGTCTATCATCGAATAAGCATCGAACGTGGCATTAAGCTCCCAGAAATCACCCACCCAAGACGAGTTTGAGAGGTTCCACTTGACAAAACTTGCGCGAGCCCCGGAGGTCTCGTTTTCGACGAGTTCAAAATTATGAAACACGTCTCCGTCTGAAAATTGTGGCGATATACCGGAATACGGGCGCAAGATCAGGCGCTGCGCATTATGTCCCTTGAGGATATTCGGTGAATACAAGCCAATGTGCGAATTCGTGACGCTTATGGAAGAATAATTTCTCGCGGTAAGGTTTGCTTCCTCGGTAATGATCAACTCCGTGATATTGCATCGATCAATTGTGACCTCGTATGAAAAGTCGAAGTAAAGCATTCCCGTGAAATTCGCGTGGTCGATCGTCACCTTCGTGCATTTTTCACGTGTGGCGCTATCGTTATCGTGATCATACGATCCACCTGATCCAAAACACATGTTCGGTGTGTTGATCATGGTGGGATGATCATCCGTTCCGTTGAACTTGACAGCAACGCCATTGATGAGATGGGGATGAAAATTGTTGTCGCAAGTTACCGTGGAGCTCGTAATCACCAGATCTTCTCCAGGATCACTTGCATAGTTGTTGGCTGCGAACCGGAAACCGGTAACATGGACCGTGGCATTGGTGAACTCGACTTGCGCGTTAGTAGCTTCAATCCCATCGCTGAGCAAGGTCGCGTTATCCACGGTTAACACGCTCTCGGTGGAATCGTTTCCAATGCACGAGATATCCTTCGTGAGATAGTCTGGAGCCTGCATCATCGAGGCCCAGTTCAACCCGTCCCTGCAATCCAGTATCGCACTACTTGTGATATTTGTGCTACATCCGGAACTCGCCGTTATGTAGCCAGTCACCCGGAGAGATGTGTTGGTACCGGTGACTGTTAAATTACTTCCATTTATCAATGTGATGTCGTGGTATGTTGTTGAATTGCTCGTGTTGATGGTACAATTAGTAGAGTTCACGAGGAGGTTGTTGTGCCCCGAATCCCACGAATAATCGATGGCATCGTAGTAGCCGATGGAACCGCTTTGATCGTGGGAAAACTTCAAGCTCTTGATAGAGACGGCATCGCAACTCATGCAGATATCAGGGAATTGTAACTTTGTGTTAATCCAGATATTGCTATGATATCGAGCCAATCCTTTATTAAGTCTGAGATCAGTATAATTTCCACCATAACGACTTTCAAATTCAACATGTAGATGGTTCCAGACCCCGGCTTCGTATTCGAGGGAACCATACCGCGCGTTGATTAATTTGCTGTCATTTCTGGCCAGGACTGTTGCGTTACTAGCGAAGATGACCTCGATCGCAGTGTTATCGTCCGGGTCGAGCAAGCGGATGGTGTGGTTGGTGGTCGTGTCGTTGAACAAATAGTAAAGCTCGACGGTTCCATGATCTTGGTTACTGGCAAACGTCTGGCTGGCGCTGTCGATGGTTGAATCCGAGTTATTTATTCGCAAGACGGTGGTATGGTTAAAGCCCCGCGAGTCGATGCAACTACTCACGACACCGATGCTCGTCGAATTGCTGATCGTCCAGCCCGTCGTATTGCCAACCGTGAACGAGTGCGTTGCTGGGTATTCATAGCCAGCGGTGGTGCTGGCATTTGGCATTTCTTCCTGCGATCCGGATCCCATCGATTCCGGTTCCATATAGGTACCATTCCCCGAAAAGGAGTCGGGCTCGATGGACGTTGTTGTGCTGTTCGTCTCGCCTAAGTCGCTCGTGGCGGGTCCGATTCTGCCATTAAGTTGCGCTTCATTTCCTCCAGGAATCCCTTGCAGAGCGGCAATTCCTGTTGAACTTAGAATTATTGTACTGAACATTACTGCAATGATAAATCATGAACGATTTTTTGAAAACATGATCATTCACCTACGATTCGTTTAACCGTAAATGTTGATTTTTCATGCCAGCCTTCTATAAAAAGAACGAGAAAATTCTAAAACCCTAAAAGGCCAGAAAGTACATCATTTTCGATTCTGATCACAAATAGGCGGCATTTTTTCCACGAAACTCGATAAAAACAAGGATTGTCGAAAATAGGGCTCAAGAATGGAATAAAGCTGTTCAATGGTTCCATTATCAGCCGTAATTTGTAACATGCTGAATGAGGTAACATAGAAGATATGATTTCATAAATAGGAGCAAGGCGGCAGATTATTGTTGACCATATCTATATTACGTCATAGCGGCTTCTTGCTCCGTGGAAAATGTGCGTTCCGTTTCCAGCGCCATCGCTCGCCGCTTCTTGATGCGGTCCCGCCGTGACACCACGCCCGTCGACAACGCTCCCGCCGTGCACGCGATGGACAGCACGATCGACGCAAGCTTCACGTCCCCAAGGGTCATACCGGATGTTCCCGTGCCCGGCTCCACGTCGAGCACCACGGGCGCCGTCGAGACCATGTTCCAGCCGTCGCTGCAGTTGAAGAGGTACTCGTGCTGGCCGAAAGGCACGGTGCTCGTGATGCTGTACCTGCACCCGTCGCTGCAATTCATATCGTTCGCATCGATTTTTACCATAGCGGTGGACTGTCCGTCGATCACGACATAGAGAAATGCAGGTGCCACGTTCCACGAATGCGTGTAAGTCACGCTGAAGGTGATCGTCGCCGCGCCGGTTCCCGGGAACTGCGAAACCACCGCATCGCTAAGCATCGGGGCTTGGTCACTATACACCGCTATCGATAGCCGTTGCACGCTGGCATCGCCGTCGGCATCGATAACTACCAGCGTGATAGTGAAATTGCCGATAATTTTATACTGGTGTACCGGGTCTTGGCTGGTCGCGTTTGCGCTGCCATCGCCGAAATCCCATGAAAACATCGCTGCCCCGTCGCCCGTGGTGCCCGAGAACGTGAAAGCGATCCACTCCCCCGCCGCGATCAGCGTCGCGTTCGCAATGAAGGTGGCCGATGGAAATAGGTCTACTAAAACTACATACCCCGGCCTGACCATCGTGTCCGACCTGCCGATACCATCGATAACTGTCACGTTCACGTCGAACGCGCCGACCGACCAGTACACGTGGACGGGATCTCGGCTCGTCGAAAAGACCCCGTCTCCGAAGTTCCAGTGGAACGAGGGCGTCCCGTTCCCGCACGTTCCGTCGAACGTGAACTCCACGGCGGTGCCGATGCCCATATCCGTCGTGGCGTTGGAATGGAAGGATGCCACCGGCGGCAAATCGGGGAGCAAGACGTGGATCATCATGGTCGCCGTGTTCGCATCACCATCGACATCGCGGATCAGGAGCCGTGATATGAACATACCCGCTGCTGTATACTGGTGCACCGGATTTTGCGCGGTCGCGTTCGGGCTGCCATCGCCGAATGACCACTGGAACGTCGCCGGTGCATCGCCCCGCGTTCCCGTGAACGTGAAGGCCACCCACTCGCCCGCCACGATCGTCGTCGAGTTCGTCGTGAAAACGACAGAGGGGAACAAGTCGATGATAATCACGTACCCCGGCGCCACGGCCGTGTCGACGTCGCCATCCGCATCGGTGACCGTCAGCGTCACGTTGTACGTGCCGAGCGCCCCGTACGCGTGTACGGTGTCGCGACTCGTCGAGCCAGTGCCATCGTCGAAATCCCAGGAGAATGCCGGGGTGCCATCCCCACCGGAACCATCGAACGTAAAGGCTACGCGCGTGCCGATGCCCATGCCCGCGGTAGTGTTGGAATGGAACGATGCAACCGGCCGCAAGTCAACCGGCGTAACGATCACCGCTATGCTCGCCACGTTCGTATCGCCGTCAGCATCGGTGATCGTAAGCCGCGTCGTGTAATTGCCGGCCACCACGTAGCGATGCACTTGGTTCTGCATAGTGTTGTTAGGGCTGCCATCGCCGAATGACCACTGGAACGTCGCTGGCGCGTTCCCCGGCGACCCGGCGAACGTGAATGCAATGGATTGCCCGGCGATGATGCTCGTGGCATTCGTGGTGAAGATAGCTACTGGAACTCGGTCTTGAGCCACGATGATGGAGGACGACAGCGTGCACGTCATATTTTCGTTATCTGCGACAGCCAAGGTCACCGCATACGTGCCTGCGGCCGCGAATGCGTGCAGTGGGTGCCTCTCGGACGAGCCGGCCGTATTGTCGCCGAAATCCCACGACCACGATGTGATGGTGCCGTCGATATCATATGACGCGTCGGTGAACTGCACAGCCTGGCCAACGACCGGCGCAGCGGGTGTCCACGAGAAAGCAGCGATCGGCGGGCGCGACGAGGGATAATCGAGGGGGTCAAGTGGGTTGGTGAGCCCATCGATCTCAGAACCGTCGGGGCTTCCATCTCCATCCGTGTCCGCGTTGGCTGGATCGGTACCAATTACTATCTCGTGCGCGTCGATTAAACCATCGCTATCGTTGTCGATATAAATTCCAGTACGAAAGCTGGATCCTCCGCTAATCGACCACGGACCTGGCAGCGCCCAGAAGGGACCGGTACAAGCAAGGCAATACACCTTCCAGTCCAGGGATCCGAAGACGATTTCAAGGCGCCCGTCGCCATCCACGTCGCCGACGGCTGGATTTGACCAAACATCATTTCCAGTCAATCGGGACCATTCTAGCGATCCACTATCTCCAGATAAGCAATAGAGCCTATAATCGCTAGAACCAAAAATGACTTCAAATTGGTCATCAGAGTCCACGTCTCCAACCACGGGATTAGTGTTTACCTCATCTCCAGTTCTGAAAGCCCATTCGAGAGACCCATTGCTCGCTGTTAAGCAATACATTCTTTTATCGGACGATCCTATCAAGACTTCCAATTTCCCGTCACGATCCACATCGACAATGGAGGGGTTCCCACCTATCCATCCACTTGTCAAATAACGCCACACGATCGAGCCACTCAAAGCCTTCACACAATAGACGTAACTATCGTCGCAACCAACAACTAGCTCTAAGTTTCCATCACTATCGCAATCTGCAATTGCGGGGGTAGAGACAAAGCCGTGATTAGTATCACCTGAGATATTCCAGATCATACTGCCGTTTAACCCGGAGAGGCAAAACAAATGATGATACACAGAACCTGCATATATCTCGTATATCCCATCTCTATTTGCATCTGCCGTGGTAATTCCTGCGGGAATGCTGCCTTCTGTCGGAAATTTCCACTTGATCGAACCATTTATACCAGATAAGCAATACATCCAGCAATCGTATGAACCAAAAATAACCTCGATGGTACTATCATTGTTCACGTCGCCGATGGCAGGGCAAGATTGAACATCGCCACCGGTGAGGAACGACCAGCGCTCCGTGCCGTTGGTTCCATAAAGGCAATGCATCTTATTGTCATCCGAGCCAAAGAGTATCTCCATCAAGCCATCATCATTCACGTCAGCGATGACAGGACTGGCACGGATGAAATCGCCGACGAGAAACGACCATTCCACGACACCAGTGGCACCAGACAAGCAATATAATCGTTTATCGCAGCTACCTATCATGATTTCCGCTTTTCCATCCCCGTCCACGTCGCCGATCGCAGGGCTAGCGATAATCGATCCGCTAGTGCGGATCGACCAGAAGAGGTCGCCAGTTCGCGGGAAATCTGTGGCGTTTAGCGGGTTTTTTCCTATCAGGACCTCCTTGCCGTCGCCCCAGCCGTCGCCGTCCGTGTCGGAGCGCAGCGGATCGGTATGCCGCACGCGCAACTCGTCTTGATTCGCTAGCCCATCGCCGTCCGCGTCGCCAGGCGCGCTTAGCACGATGATATAACCAACTTTCGCCAGCGTGCTCGTCTCGTTGCCCGCATCGGTCACGGTCAGCGCCACGTCGAACGTGCTCGCTACCAGAAACGTGTGCGTCGCATTCTCCGTCGTGGCATTTGCCGATCCATCGCCGAAGCTCCACTGGAACATGCACGGCTCGTCGCCACGGTCGCCCGTGAACATGAACCCCGCGCGGTCTCCCGCCAGCACGATTGTCGCGTTCGTCGTGAAATTGGCCATGGGAATCCCCCCCGATGGTTCTATGGAACCAGAGTCGCGAACATCAATGCCGCCCGTGCGGGCGAGCAGCCCGATCAACGTGCCCGTCACCACGCACGATGCCAGCGCGAGCAAGACCAGCGGCGTAGCCACCCGTTGCCACGGCCAGCGGTTCATCCGGCGGACGGGAACGTCACGTCCATTGTCATGGGAACGCATATTTATCACGATAACGACCGCACGAACATTTATAAACCACTTCCCACCAAAACTTGTCAAAGTTAGTGATCGGGGTGCCCGGATCCGGGGATACTTCATAAAAATTGAACGTTAATATCGTAAATATCGAGCTTGTTAATCTATCTCTTTCAATCGCCGTGCTCGTGAGAAATTTTTTCGTGTTCTTTTTGTCTATAAGAGAAATAGATATAGGGAGGGGATTCTTCGTCAAGGTTGTCGAGACCTATGAAGCGAAGAATCCAACCTCCCATTCCCGTCAAACAAACATCACTTAATAAGTTTTTACCTGGTTTATCGCCCGTTAATCCCCGGAAGGACTACATTGCCTTTTGCATGATGCAGGATCATCACGCGTTCAAGTCCTCGTACACGATTGGCATCCGGGAAGGAAATATCATCGAGATTAATGAACGTCGCTGTATCCGATGCCAGAAAAAGCTCTTGAAGAATGGTTTTAACAAGCGAATTATTGAACTCGATCTGGGTGCTGGCCGGTTCGTGTTTCACCTGCAACGCAAGCGATGCCTTTCGTGTGGTGAAATCAAGATTGATTTATCAAGCATCGTGCGTGCCGGCTCCTTGTATCACGACAATTATGCACGGCGTGCTCGCCAACATTACAAGAGTGGATTAACGCCTGTCCAGATCCAGCGTGCCTTTATCACGGATTTCAACGTGAAAATATCGCAATCTACCATCGTGCGGTGGGTGAATATTGCCGCAAAACCATTGCGGGAGATGCTCGAGCAAACGCCAGTCCCGTCCAGCGGGTACTGGGCATATGACGAGATTCACATGCGAATCCGGGGCGTCAAATGTTATGATCTTTCCACGATTGATGTCGTAACCGGATTCATCCCCGGAAACCGGGTCTCGCCAAGGCTTGGCCGTCTACAAGGAAGGAATCTGTTGGTCGCGGCCAAGCGAAATAGACAACTCTCGATAAACATGCTCGTGATGGACGGAACTAATGCATTGGGAGGGTTATTCCACACGCGTGGATTTGACAAGATAACGCTGGCGAGATGCTTGCTGCATCTGAAGTGGAACGTGTGCAAAAAAATCAAGTTGTTCGCCGGGATTCCAGAAGATTCGTTTAAACGATTACCTGCTCGATACAAGACACTCAAGCAGCGATTTTATGACGTGATAGATAGTCCGGACGAGACAAGAACATACATCACGCTAGAAATCTTGCGAACGATGGTGGATCGTGCCAAGGACAAGATTCTTACCCGCTGCTTCAAGGACATCGAGGTTTCGTTGCCAAAGATCATCGCGTGGCAACGAGATCCCCGCATTCCCAAGACCAACAACAAGATGGAAAACTCGCACCAGCACATTGAATATTATCGGTCATTCAAGCGGCGCATGAGGACCATCGATGGCGGACAACGCGTCGCGGATTACCGGGTGTTTGATAAAAACTTCGCGCTATTTCCCGCGTATGTTGACAAGATTTGGCAGAAACGATGCGAGTGGAAGGTTAACTTGCTCGAGGAACCGTACGATGGCATTGCATGCGGCGCGATCTCGTACTATTTCCGGGAGATAAATCGATTAAACCGGTGGTATGGTAATTATTGTGCATTCTGGGAGCAATATCTCGCAGTGCGTGCATGATTTCTGGTAACGGGGCTTTTCTTTAATGATCACTGAAAATGATACAATGCCCTTCCCACCAAGAGCGGTCAGCCATGGCGCCACAAGATGGGGCTCCCCGTGCGCGTTCGGGGCATTTCGACTCGTAATTCCCCAAGACAAGAGCAATCACTAGTTGCTCGGATCGTGTTAATAAAATAGCGCGAACAATAGTGTAAACAATCAGCGTGGTCACGCAGATCAACCTGGATTCCGGGAATTAAAGCGGGAACCCCTTGACTTGCTCAAGCAAGAAGCATTAGCCTTCGTAGCAATATTCATATTGATTTTTCCTTAGGATCGCTCAGAAACAGCACGATTTCCCACCCGTCGCGGCTTAGCACGTTCATGCTTTTTTCGAGGGATTGTTTCCATTTGGTGAATAATCGAATCGCTATCTAGGTTTCATTTAACGGCGGTTAGAGAAAGAATTAAATAGATGATTCGTGGTATCTCTCTCAGCGATAGAGATGTTTAATCCCGATGAAAAGGAAGAATTTCACGAGAACCAAGTGCGGATCCTGAGATTACTCCTGGAAAAGCCATACCAGCAAAAAGGCCTAGCGGAAGCAATGGGGATGTCTGGCGCGGGATTATTATACCATCTCGATATCTTGGGGAAAAAGCGATTCATCATCAAGAAAACCATTGCCCAAGTTGGAAACGCGAGCTTGAACGAGATTTCGATTAACCCGAATGCGATTCAACGAACACGGCGAATATTGAATCTTGAACCAGGTTCCTACACGCTTATTACTGGATTCGGAAAGGACAGTGCGCTCGGTAAATCATCGACACTGCCATCCGTTGCCAAATCACTTCTCGAGCAAGAGGATTACAAGATCGGCAGGACCGTTGCTTTCACCACGCCAGATTCCAGCCTTGACGATGCAAAAAAGCTTGCAAGATTGGACAAGATCATTGAAGCAGAATACCACGAGTACAGAGATGAAGATTCGCCCCTCATGAAAAACCTTGAAGGGATAATCCAGGTCGAGCAAAAAGATAAGGATCTTATCTTCGACCTAACCCCTCTAACGAAATTGCTCACGATTCGGCTGCTCGACTTGTCCTACAAGTACAAAATCCCGAGCTTCTACACGGGAATAAAGGAATCAGGGGAAAACCACTTGATATGGATATATTCACCAGGTTCCACGAAATGACGGGAATTCAAGTTCTAAAGAAAAATCACATCGATCTTGAGGGAGAATGATGAAATCTGGATTCTTGATTCTAAACAATATCTGCCACGTTCAAAGCTTTACCTTGAACATTCTCTCGAATGCTAAGCCAAGTGATGCAACATCAATTGACGACAAGTTAACACGCGCTAACTTGCGCGTGGACTTCAAAGATAGAAGGAACATCCCCGTCAAGGATCCTGGAAAGTTATGCGCCATTCATGGAAAGTTGGCATTCGCTGTAAACGTGAGATATAAAGAAGGCAAAATCGACATCACTTGGGGCGGACAAGACGGCTCTCTCACGATGAGGATGAACTATGAAATAGTCGATGCCGTCGATCAAGCATACTCGTGCGACCAATTTCTTGCAGAGATCCAAGAAATTATTCAGAAAAATCGCGTTTTGGATGAATCCGATGATGAGCAAAAGCTCTTACACCACTTTCTCATCCCCCATATCTCTGGAGTGCTGCATGATCTCTACCAATTGGAGCATCCCGTTGATGCTTCCTATGAATTGATTGGAAAACGAGTGAAGATTCACGGGATCCCAGAAACGAGCTTGCTGGAGTATGGCTTGAACCTGCAGCGAGATGAGGGAATCAACGTCTCAATGCCAGTCTTGATGAGCGGGCATGAGGTCGAAATGCATTGGAATAGTGATACGGAAGAATGGAATCTTGCGGATAGCATCACCAATGACATGCCGCGAGATGGAAAACTTCAGATCGGTTATAAGAATGATTTGTTCAACGACGGAAATAAAAATCACGATCACAACAAGCTGCGCCTGATGTTGACGTGTTTGAATGATTTGAAAGCCAGAATCGGTTCCCCCGGTCATGAAAACTTACGATTGTTATTCGCAGATAAGGACTCGAATGTTAATTCAACGATAACGAGTAACTCGGAAACAAATGATATCGCAAAGATCAGCGCAGAATTTGGTTTAAAGCAAGCTTACGATGAACTCGATGACGAGCAAAAACGATGCATCGAAGATATCTTCCAAAAAAAGGTTGTTTCGGTCAACGGAGAAGGCGGTTCTGGAAAAACGGAGGCAGGTGCATTCGCTACTGTCATTGCCGCCATTCTGGGTTATAGAACGATAGTAACAACGGAGACGAACCCGGCCATTGATAACTTCCTGGATCGCATTGACAAGAAATATCGTTCGATTCCTAACACTTGGAAGCGGTTAAACATCGTGCGATTACGATCACGCAAGCAAATCGCCCCTGCGGCGATCCATAAAGCACCCGATCAAATTGAACTAGAATTCGAGATAAAACGCCTCCGAAAAGATATCAATGACCATTTCGGCACGGTTCCAGAAAGTTCACCTGATTTTCAATTGAAACGTCAATTCCATGATGTTTTCTCAAGATCGGATGTTTTGGAACGCTTCATTTTACTTTCCTATGATATAATACTCGCAACATATGGAATCATTTGTGAAAGGAAGTTTTTCCAGGATTCTACGCATTTATTTGACTTAAACATCATCGACGCTAGCAGCAGTGTAAATCTCAGTGCATTTAGCTTGGGAGCGAGGAATTCGCGCAGATGGATCTTTCTAAATGACGAGGCACAGATAGCCCCGCTCACGGTTGGAGATTTCTTGCTTAAACAGCCATTGAGGTTCCCCGAAAAAGAGGAGCTGCAGAATGCAGCGAAGTATGATCCAAAGGACGCCGATTTAAAGAAATCACGCGTCATTTGGGATAGTAAAAAGTATAAGGAAAGTGCAGCTTCCATTCTCGGACATCTTGACCTTGTTTCAAGCCATTTCCTAAAGAACCAGTATCGAATCCATCCCGATTTGTATAATAAAATCTGTAAAGCATTCGAAAG
>JAUQYW010000230.1 GCA_030587525.1 Candidatus Sigynarchaeota archaeon
CAGCGGCGGCGCTCTACCTGGCAAGCGTGCTGGAGAAGGAACGACGCACGCAGCGCGACATCGCGAAGATAGCCCAGGTCACTGAAGTCACCGTGCGAAACCGGTTCAAGGAATTGATCTCGAAGCTCAACATCAACATCGCTGACGAATAGATCAATCACCCTTTATCCTTTTTTCTTTAGATTTTTGCATTTTTTCACGTTGTGTGCTAATACAGGAAAATAATAGTAAATTCCGGGAGATTTACATCAATCAAAAGAGGGAATGAAGAGATGTCTTCTTTCAATTCAAAAAAGCAGCATACTTTTCCACGAGCAGGAATTGTTTACTCGGTACTTACCAGGCAAAAAGACCGGTTGATTCTGAATTTTCGAGATAAATCGACCATAAATCGAATCGTGAAAATAATTTTACCACTTGTCTTTATTGTCTTGTTTATACTCGTCGCGAATTTGTGGGTGTCGAACAATCCTGCTTCCGCCATGAATACCAAGTGGTTCATTCTTGTCACTTTTTTGCTTGCATTGGTTTTTGGTGCAAGTCGTGATTCAAGAACAGTTCATGCATGGCTCTTGTCAAGAACAGCTAGCGGGATGTTCCAAGTTGAATTCAACAAGCGAGCAAACAAGGTGACGGTTAAAACCTTTTTCTCTTCAGCAGCATGGGACCTCGACAAGATATTATTCCAGTTGTTGAAACCCAGTGAATCGACCTCTTTGTTGGCCGGCTTTGCGCGAATATCGTTTAAGAATCGCTTTCTCGTCGCTTTCAGATATTGTGACGATTTTAAGTTTAATGTTATTCTTGCGACCCGTTTTGAAAATCTGGCATCAGCCTTGATGCGCGAAATCGAAACGTTTTTTCAAGGATCCAACGAGCATGATGCTAGAGATCCACGTGAACCAGTTTTTGGTGAAATTCAAGCACCAGGAACAGACATTTGGCTCTCGAATTGCGACCGCGACGTGTTCGGCCGGAAGATCTCGCCACGCATAAAGGCGCGAGTCTACCGCTTGCGGAAGTGGCAGCGGCACATCAGGATCTCCGACGCCATGGAGCGAAACTTCACGTTTGCCTTGAGCGAGCTCGACCGCATGGCATCCGCATTGTCCTTGCCGAAGAACCTTCGAGAAACCGCGTCCAAGATTTACCGGAATGCTGTCAAGAATCACCTCATCCGCGGCCGCAGCATCGAGGGGGTTGCTGCTGCCAGCATCTATGCATCGTGTCGTCTCTGCAAGATCCCGCGCACGCTCCAGGAAATCGCCGAGGTCGCGCGCGTCGACAAGAATGAAATCGAAAGGTGTTACCGCTTCATCTCGCACAAGCTCGCCTTGAACGCTGGGCCCACGTCGCCCGTGGAGTACATCTCGCGGTTTGCCAGCGGCTTGAAGCTGTCGGGCAAGTGCCAGTCGACCGCGCGCCACATCTTGCAGGTGGCATCGAAGAAGGGGCTCACGTCCGGCCGCGGGCCGACAGGCGTGGCAGCGGCGGCGCTCTACCTGGCAAGCGTGCTGGAGAAGGAACGACGCACGCAGCGCGACATCGCGAAGATAGCCCAGGTCACTGAAGTCACCGTGCGAAACCGGTTCAAGGAATTGATCTCGAAGCTCAACATCAACATCGCCGACTAGTAATCGGCGCGGTTCTTTTTTTTACCCTTTTATCCGCGGAAATTTATAAACCGTGACCAGACGTGAGGTCCCGGGAAGTTCCATTAATCCCCGGCACGAATCCTTGCTTAACGTTGAAACCTGCCGAATGAATTCCAGCAACGATTTCGAGCGGCTTCGACATAATCTTGAAAAAGAAGGGCGGCACGACGACCACGTATTCCTGGAACAATTTTCTCGAAAACGGCATCTGGGCGACTTCCGGCTTCGAGTTCAGGGACACCTTGAAAAACTTTCTCTTCTTCGTCAATTCCAACGACCTGACCGCGAATGACATCATCCGTTGCAAGAATCTATAGCTCAGGGCGGAATTGTTAAAGATTATTGGTTACGATATCCTCGTTCACGAGATGCATGGCCACGTGATCCACGCTGATGGCACGTCGCAACTCATCCGCCTCAGGCTTACCAGGATGTCCAGAAACATGTAATTCGTGAAAGTCAAGGATTCGACGTCGGGAAAGTATTACGTGCTGCGCGTGCCCCCGGAGATGAGGACTTGCAGGGAAGCCATTGCCTGGACCTTCGGCTTGAGCGTAATCGAATACGAGCCAGACAAGCAGACGTGATGCGAACCTTACCAAGAACGCGTCGCCCGACCGCGTCGAAAGAAATCACGGCTTGTCCAGCCGTGCCTTGTTTTTGTAGAGCGTTGCCGGGTACTTTTTCGCATTTTTTTCTATTTTTTCATAGATTGCATTGCCCACGTCGATGGGCTTTCCCGTGATCCGCTCCAGCGCATTCACGAGGTTCAGGCTATAGATCATCACGTCGGCAATTTCCTCCACGATCTTGGCCGCGTTTCCCTCCTTCTTGACATAATCCCGGGCCTCGTCGATGCTCTTCCACAAGAAATGCTCGGAGAGCTCGCCGCTTTCTATCGAGATGGCAAGGGCGAGGTCTTTCGGCTCATGGAACCGCTCCCACTCCCGCTCTTGGACAAACTCCCTCAAGAGCAATCTCAACGCGTCTATATCGGTCGGCATGATCGTTAATTGCCTTAATACCCCTTAAACCAAACTCTTACTATAAGAATGGACAAAGTTGGATATTCTGCCCAGGGGGTCGTAAGAGGAAAACTGCAGGTCCCGCATTCGAAACAACATCAAGACCATATTGCTTGAATTCCAGTATAGTATTTAAAGTCCGAAAAAAATTATTGATATCATGCCAGGATCCAAGCTCCCGCTGAGACCCGACCAGTTGAAACTAATCGTTGACAACATCAAAGCTGTCGATGGCTGGAACGAGGGGGATTACGAGCTCGCGCTGCGCGCGGAATGGGACAACCAGCGGTTACCGATCATCGTCGCCCTCCCCAGGCACTTGAAGGTCGACTACTCGCCCACGTTCGCGCTGATGCCAGACGGCAACATCGTCACGCCGCACGACGAGACCGCTTTCAAGAAGATCCTCGCGCATGTCTACACGGTCATCGTTCCCGCCGATGCCGCGGCCATTGCCGAGCTCGCCGTCATGTTCGGGGCGTTCGGCCAGCCCGTGGGGCGCGTGTATACGAATCAAATCAGGGACCGGGTCGGCGAGAAGCTCAAGCGCAAGGAAACGGGGCCGGTATATAAAAAGAAAGGCTCCACCCACGTCATTGAATTTTACACGCACAATTATGACTTGCTCTTCTTTTGCGACTGCATCGTCGAGATCACGGGGGAAAACGTGGTGTGCAAGGCGCAGCTGCTCAAGAAAAAAGAGAATTGACTGGCACGATCGATTCACGTTGAACCGGTGCTAGATTGACGGGTCCGAGAACAAGTCCTTCAAGTCTTCGAGGGCAGTGCCGCTCGCCGTGGTCAGCATCTTCTTCATGGTCTTGGCCAGGATCGGCGCGAATTTCCGCATCGACGCCCTAACGAGCCCGATCTGCACGTCCTTGTCCGTGATGACGCCGAGAACGCCGACATCTTCGCACGCAACGGCGAACCGGAACCCTTGCTTGAACTCGTTGATCTGGATCTCCAGGCCATTGAATTCGAGAGCATTTCCTTCCTCTTCGGCAGCTTGAAACACCGCGCCCATGATGGCCCCGACTGCATCGATGTCGAGTTGCTTGAACACGTACTTGCTGTAATTCGCGATGAGAAGACCTGTTCTATCCATGAGCAAGCAATGCTGGATGCCAGAAACCGATAGACCTATCTGTTCGAGAATCTGACGTATTGCCTCCATCGTTGACATAGACAAACCGGCGGGACGTCATCTCTTTGAGCGGTGGACTGAATAGGTAATAGTGCTCAAATCTAATAAATTTGGTGTCTTACTACATAAAAAAGGTTTTGTAACACCCAGATTTGTTGCAACAACTCGATCAACATTTAATTCGGGTGCATCGAGCAGCCGGAAACAATCCGCGCAAGTGCAACGTTAAGTAACTCCGATGTCATGTAACCTTGAGAACAATCAACCACCAGTCGAATGGCACGCGACCTTGATAACCTCCACGAAAGGAACCGCGATCATCATCGTCGGTTTCAACTGCCGCCCGCTCGCCGAGCGATGTACGATGGCGGGATTTCGCCCAGTGGTCATCGACTATTTCGGGGACGCCGATATCCGCCAGCATGCCGCGGAAGGCCATTATTTCCTGCAAGAATCACAAGATCCGAGGGATGGCGACCATTTCCGATCCTGGGCACTCGCCACGCTGGAGCGGGTCGTATCGAAACAGCCCGGGCCGGGCAAGCCCATGATCCTCGCGGGGAGCGGGTTCGATGACGAGCCATCGTGCTGGAAGCGGTTCAACGAGCTCGGGTTCTTGCTCGGTAATTCGGCCATGGCCGTCCAGCGGGCGCGCAATCTCGTGGCCATTGGCAGCCTCTTGAAAAACAATGGCATTGGCATCGAAATACCTAGGACGACCAGGGTGTCCATCACGCCAGACACGGGGGTCGACGGGCTCGTGCAAGAGATCTGCAAGAAGCTAAAGTTTCCGATCGTCATGAAGCAAACGCGAACCGCGGGGGGGTCAGGCATCGAGTTCATGGAAAATGAAGCATCGCTCTCGAAGTTCTTGGCGAAGGCCAGCGATGAAAACTCCGGTGATGCTGGAGATGCCAAGGTCTATAATGCCCAGGAATTCGTGGGTGACGGTGATGCCCGCGACATCAGCGTCATCGCCTGCAACGATCGCGTGGTATGCAAGACGCGGCAGATCATCGGCGAAGCACGGCTCCACGCGCCGAAGCGATTCTCGTATTGCGGTAACGAGATCCCCCTGGAACCG
>JAUQYW010000252.1 GCA_030587525.1 Candidatus Sigynarchaeota archaeon
CGAAAAAACGGCATCGGCGTTCGATGCATTTGTCAATTCCCCGCATTATGCACGAAACAGCACGAGCTTGGCGCACGCTGGAGATCTAGCCATCCCGCGTTTTTTGAATGTCGATGCATTTATCCAAGATCCATTCTACGACCAGATCCATTACTGGTTACCGACACCGAAGGAATTCCCGGGATACAAGCTGAACGTGGCTGGGCGGCTCTACAAGACCGGAAAGAATCTCAAGACTGGCCAAGAATACAACTGGTACGAGAAAGGATATTACACGAGCGAGGAAATCTTGAAGGAAACCTGGGCAGCGAATGGCAAACCGCACGAATACATGCTCAAGGGCATCGATTATGATCCAAAGACATGGCGATCGATGGTCGAGGAATGTGCGCCCTACTTCGTGCCCATGGGACGGCTCGTGATCCCCATGCACGAGGCCTTGTTCGAGGGCATGACACTTGCCCGCCTCGCCTATTACATGCGACGCAAGCCCATGTATATTCACGAGGTCATGTCGGAATACACCGCGACCAACATCGCGGCGCTCAATGGCCTCGCAGACGCGGGAGCAGAGATCGTCATGTACATGGACGATATCGGGCAAAAAGACCGGTCCATTATTTCTTTGCCGAATTTCAAGGAATTCATCATCCCGTATTACCGAAAACTATTCAATGCCGGCAAGAAACGGGGCGTGTTCATGGTCCAGCACAGTTGCGGGTATGTCGACGAGTTTCTCCCTGGCATGGTGGATGCGGGCCTGCAAGGCATCCAGTCGCTCGAGCCCGCAGCAGGGGTCAATTTGCAAGCGCTGAAGGAAAAACTCGGAGACCGGCTCGTGTTTTTCGGGGGGATCGATTCCAGTCGCGTTCTGAACTTCGGGACGCCGGCCGACATCGAGCGGGAGGTCAAGCGCTGCCTGGCCGCGGCGGGTTCGAATGGCGGCTATTTCATCGGGCCGAGCCACGACTTGCTGAATGTCCCGTTCGATAACGTGCTTGCCCTTAGAACATCGATCGAGAAATACCGTAAATATCCTTTAAATATCTCTTGAACGTGAACCACATGCCACAATTTATTGGAAAGATTTCTCGAGGCAGCGATGGTAAGATCGTCTTCACCCACGTGCCACGATATCCCTGGGGAGGGGAAGTGGTGTTCGACGTTTCGTTGGACGAGTTTATGGAAGAATTCATAGATCAAGATGTCGAAGTGACAATCGAACCCAGCAAGCACGGCAAGCCCATCTACCTGGAAATCGATGAAATGGTCGCACCAGAAAATGCGATCGATCTTGATTACAAGCATGCGCCGCCTGAGGCCTACGAGAAATTTTACGACCGGAAGTTCGGTATGCGCGTCCACTGGGGCCAGTATTCCGTGCTCGGTCTTGATGCGTCCTGGCCTGCTGCAAACGATCAATGTTCCCGCGAGTTTATGAAGATCTATTACACGCTTTACGAGATGTTTAATCCAACTGATTTCAATGCTGAGGAGTGGGCAGAATTCGCAAAACGCGCCGGGTTCAAGTTTTTCGTGATCACGGCCAAGCATTGCGATGGCTTCGCCATGTTCGGCACGAAGACGAGGGTAAAAGCACTCAGACGCCTTGGCAGGGGCGGTCCCGGCATCGGCCCGGTTGTAGAGGAAGTCGAGATGCCCTATAGCATCATGGACACACGGTTCCAGCGTGACATCGTTGGCGAGCTAGCGACGGCATTCCGCAAGCGCGGCCTTGGGGTTGGATTTTACTACTCGTGGTGGGAATGGAACGACCCGAACGCTCGCTGGGACAAGAGGAATAGGAGTTTCGACCCATCTTTTACCCAGGAATCGCATCCCGAGGAATGGAAAGCATTCATAGCAAGGGAAAAGGAACAGCTGCGCGAGCTTTGCTCGAACTATGGCCCACTCGACGAGATCTCGTTTGACGTCTCGTGGTTCGGCATGAGCTGGAATGAGATGAAGGATATCATAAAAATGTGCCGCAAACTGCAACCAAATTGTATGTTTCGAAACCGGGGATTGGGACCATATGGAGACTATCAAACGCCCGAGCACTGGGTACCGTCCTCCCCGGGAGCTGAAGACCCCCGAGTTATCACGAAGACATGGCAATCGATCCACCAGTTCGGGACGTCTTGGGCCTACCAGCCACTTGACAAGTACATGTCAAAGGAGGAGGTGCTAGGCTTGCTCATCGACGTCGCGGCAAAAGGTGGATCGCTCATGATGGGAATCTCGCCGATGCCAAATGGCCGGTTTCCGCCCGAAACCATCGCCACGATGGAATGGGTTGGCAAATGGTTGGAAGTGAACGGGGAGGCTATTTACGGGACGCGATCGTGGACACACCACAAGGAAACGGATTTGATCAAGTTCACGCGATCCAAGGACGGTAAAACCGTGTATCTCATCCATACCGGTTGGCCGGGCGATGAAATGCATAGCAAGATCTTGCATGCAGTAGCGGGTTCAGAGGTACATTTGCTCGGCGTGGCGGAACCGCTTCCGTGGAAGCAAGACGACAACGGTTTCACCATCGAGATTCCAAAAAACATAGCTGGTAAGAAGCCGTGCGAATATGCTTATTGCTTCAAAACACGTGTTAAATGATGACATGCCAAGTAGGCGAAATCGAGACCGCCGTGATTAGCTTTGTTCACTGATGGTTTTGCCGATGTTCTCGATCAAGTTTAACAGCACCCGTTTCATCACGGGAAAGGTGCGCTTGTCGATGTTTTCGACAACGTCGAACCGCGTGTGGTAATTCTTCCCCGGGCCAGGATCTTGTGCAGCCAGCGTGACAACCTTGAATCCCTTGCGAACGAACGATGCGCCATCCGTCGAGCCCACGGGATTCTTGATGGTGTCGTGCTTGATGGGGGCGCGGGTCATGGCATCATCTGCAAGCCGAACGAGATCTGGATCATACTTCGTCCCGAGCCAAGCGTCACCGCACACGACGTGAAAATACTCGTAATCAGAAACGCCGTCAACGATGATCGACCAGCTATTCTTGAGGAAATCAGTGCCGTGCTTATCCACGAACGCGTGCGACCCCTTGAGCCCCGCCTCTTCCGAACCGAACGCTGCAATCACGAGCCGGCAACCCGCTGGTATCTTGCCCGGATTGTCGTGGTAATAACGAGCTGCCCACCGGATTAAGGAAAGGCCTGCGAGGTCATCCATTGCCCCGGGGGAAGCCCCTGCCTTGTCCCACTTGAGAAACCGTGCAATGTAGGTGAAACCGGGAACCATGGGAATGACGACGAGGTTGAACCAATCCCAGGATATCGTGAATGCAGCCTCCGGTCGCATCAAGACCTTCAAGCAGGATGCAAAGAATAGTACCACGACACAAGCAATGCCATACACGAGCTTTAGCGTGACTTTGGGCGGGTTCTCCGCGAGCACGGGCCAGTGCCACGCGCTGTCTATGTGACCGGCCAGCAGGATCGTGTTCGTGGTTTTTGCCGGTTCCGGGTCGATCACGGCATGGACGTTCTGCGATTTCTGTTTCGGAAAGAACACGTCGAACCATGCCAGGTACTTGAAGATCTGGACGAGGGCGAAGAAGAGGAAGAAACCTACGATGATCGCATTGACCAGCGGCGCGAAAAAGAACAGCGGAATAGCCCCGAACAAGAGCAAGAACCCGAGAGCAGGGATCAAGCCGACCGAGGCCATCGTCGCGCACGTGAATTCTTCGAGTACCGCATTCCCGCATATTTTGCCGAAATCCTCCTTGATCATTTCCGCGGCGGCACGCTCTTCAAGGGAACCAGCTATCCGAGGACCAACCATTTTTATGATATTGCGGATAAATTCGAATTCCGTTTCAGAGTCGTCGATCGTGTTTGACATTTTGCACCATCGAGAGATTCTCACGAAAATATACAATTTGTTTTGAAGAGCGACCGAGTAGCGAGGATCGTCTCATACCGATCAATGAATAGGATACTTTGAATACATGTGAAATAAGATCTCAGCAATGATTTTAGATAATGAGACACGGTTAACCAGTTTAAAAGGGCATGGATGATTTTGCATGGAAAAGAAAGTCGTCACCTTTGGAGAAATCATGATGCGATTATCGACGCCAGGTAATCAACGATTCGCTCAAGCTAGAAGTTTTGATTCGATATACGGGGGTTCCGAAGCAAACGTCGCAATTTCTCTATCGAATTTGGGAGTTCCGGCGGATTATATCACGAGATTACCAAGCAACGAGCTTGGTGACGCGTGCATTAACTATCTGCGGCAATTCGGCGTGGGCACGGACAAGATCGCGAGAGGTGGGGACCGTTTGGGCATCTATTTCCTTGAGATAGGTGCAGCCCAGCGAGGTAACAAAGTTATCTACGACCGGGCTTATTCATCGATAGCCACGATCAAGCCAGACATGATTGATTGGGACAAGGTGTTTGCAGAAGCATGCTGGTTTCACTGGACGGGAATAACGCCGGCGCTTAGCAAGGATGCTGCAGACACGTGCATGGCGGCGGTTAAAGCTGCGAAAAAAAGAGGATTGACCGTTTCGTGCGACTTGAATTATCGAGGAAAGCTCTGGAAATGGGGAAAGCAAGCAGGAGAAGTTATGTCCGACATGATGCAATACGTGGATTTGCTGGTTGGGAACGAGGAGGATGCCGAGAAGGTATTTGGGGTGAGGGCACCAGGCGTGGATGTCTCGAAAGGCGTTGTTGATGCCCAGAGTTACTCGTTCGTCACCAAGGAACTCATGAAAAAGTTTCCGAATCTCAAGCAAATCGCGTTCGCGCTCAGGGGAAGCATCAATGCCAGCCACAACACGTGGTCGGCAGTGTTATATGACGGCATGACGTTGTACAAGGCACCCGTGTATGATATAACGCACATCGTTGACAGAATTGGTGCGGGGGATAGTTTTTCCGCTGGGCTCATCTACGGCATGCTGAAGTTTGAAAAAAGTCTGCAAAAATCGTTGGATTTCGGGGTGGCAATCTCATGTCTCAAACATACTATCCCCGGGGATTCGGCGATCGTGAAACTCGACGAGGTCGAGGAACTCATGAAGGGAGTCATGTCTGGCCGTATATCACGTTGAGGTGTAGATTATGGGAAAAGTCGAAGGTTTGATTTCCGAGATGGAAAAAGCAAAACTCGTCGCGATCATGACGATCCCTGACGCGAAGCTGGCGATTCCCCTCGCAAATGCTGTGCTTGCCGGCGGGGTGAAGATCATTGAAATCACGTTTCGCAACGACCAGGCAAAAGACGCCTTGAAAGCGTTGCAAGCCGCGAAATTGCCGGTTCATTATGGCGCAGGAACGGTTCGCACGATCGAACAAGGAAAAACTGCTGCCGAAGCCGGGGCAGAATTCATGGTCTCGCCGGGTTTTAACGAGTCCATCGTTAAATGGGCGCTGAAAAACAACATCCCGTTCTTCCCTGGCGTCGACTCGACGGCGAGCATCGAAAGGGCATGTGACCTTGGATTGAAGATCTTGAAGTTTTTCCCCGCCGCGGAGCTCGGCGGCCCGAAATGGCTCAAGGCGGTGAAGGAGCCATACTATGACATCAAGTTCATCCCTACAGGCGGCGTGACGCTAGAGAACATACAAGAATACTTGCAATTGCCAAACGTCGTGGCACTCGGTGGTTCCTTCCTTGCACCGAAGGACCTCGTTCAAGCCCAAAAATTCGGGGATATAACTGCGATATGCAAAAAAGCGGTCGATATCGTGAATTCCGTGAAAAAATGAAGTTGAAAATAGATACGTGTCCTTTGATTTTTTTATTCAAGCCTTTTTCTTGAGAATGTAATAGAGCCCGCCCGGATCACCGACAATCCGTTGGCTGTCTGGTATGCGGCTGAAATCTTGCAAATACACGCCCATCAACTTGAACCCGCCCTTGCCCGCGAGGTCGACGAGGTCCTCGTGCGTCCACAGCCGCAAGCTGTGGGTCTCGTTGACCTCGATGATCTTGCCGTGATCGTTGACCTTCATGTGGAAAGCTATGTGCCGTATCTTGTTGGGCTCGTCATAATCGTGAGGTTGCCACGTGCAGGTGACTTCGATGCCATCCTTGTTCACGTGCCATGTCTCGTCGGGCATGTACTCGTTCTTGAAATCATCGCATTTGAGCCCCACCTCGATGCTGTAGATGCACCCGTCATTGAGGGAATCGGCCGTGACCTTGAAATGGTTGATGATATCCTCGTCCTTGGTCAAGTAACCAATACTGTTGACCAGGTTAATGGCAGCATCGAACTTTTTCTCGAATCGGATGGTCCGCATGTCGCCGACATAGGCATCCGCTTTTTTCCCCGTGTATCCGAGCTTGTCAAGGCGTTCCTTCGCGAACTTGACCATGGGTTCGGCAAGGTCGTAGCCTGCCGCGTAAAAGTCGAATTTCGGCAACCATTCCAGGAACAATCCCGTGCCGCATGCCGGTTCCAAGACCCGCTTGACCGGCTTGACGTCCGAGAATTCATCGAACATGCGCTTGTAAAACTCGATTTCCGGGCACGTGTCGCGTTCCAGCGCCATATCGTAATATTTCGGCATCTCATAGAACTGGAACTCGTTGGATGGAACCTTCTTTCCCTTAAGGGACGCTGCTTTCTTGGGCGTGCTCGTCTTCGCACCTTTTTTTGCTGGGCTCATGTCTCGTTTCCCTCGTGATCATTTCTTGCTCTTGCTTGGCTTTTTCAAGATGAAATACGGGAACTCGTAAGTATCCCCCGTGATGCGAGCGCCATCGGGAATTTTTTTGTAAATGCCATCGATCGCTGCGACGAGATCTAAGCCCCCTGCTTTTACCAGGCTCACGATGTCGTCGTAGGTCCAAAGACGAAGCTCGTGCGTTTCCGCCACGTCGAAGGTCTTGCCATGGTCATCGACGTGCATCTTGAAATCGATGTGCCTGAGCTTGTTCTTGACGTCGTACCGGTTGGGTCGCCACGTCGCGGTGCATACAACGCCATCGCGTTCCATAGTCCAGGTCTCGTCCTTCTTGTGCTCCTGCTCGAATTCGTCACACTTGAGCGTTAATTCGACGATGTAAATGCCGCCGTCCACCAGCGAATCAGCAGTTACCTTGAAGTGGCTGATGATATCCGCGTCCTTCGTGAGATATGCGAGACTATTGATCTGGTTTATGGCCGCATCGAATTTATCCTTGAATGTGATGGATCGCATATCACCTTCGACCACGGTCACTGCCTTGCCAACTCCCGCTTTGCGAACACGTTCCTGGGAATATTTTACCATTTCGGGGGCCAGGTCATATCCCGTAATGGTGAATCCCGCTTTTGCCATCATCTCCAGGTACAAGCCATTGCCGCACGCGGGCTCCAGCACTTTCTTGACCTTCACGCCGGCATATTCGTCGAAACAGCGCTTGTAAAACTCGATTTCATCCTTGATATCGCCGTCGAAAACGATATCGTAATAAAGAGGATTCTTGTAAAACGCGTGATCTTCCGTGTGTTTCTTCTCGCTTGCATCGCTTTTCTTTGCCGCGGGTTTCCCCGGCTTGGTTGTTTTTTTCGTCATGCCGAAAACTTCGGGATCCACCCGCGTTCGATCCGGGGTGGCGATTCTCGCATGGTCTAAATCAAGCATACGCCATACAAGTTTTTGATGTATCATGTTAACTACTTATTACCAGCCGATCTTCGGTACCAAGAAAAAATAGAAAGAATTCGCTTGCGGCCAAATAGTTTGATTCAAGAAAAGAGCATATCGAGATTTTTCCATACTTTCTCGAACGCGTGGATCACCGCATCGAGATATGGCTTCTCGTTTGGTGGGTAGAAGAATTCAATGTTGAACGTGCTATCAACGAGGCGCTGAGCGGACGGGTAAACTTCATTGGCATAATCGCGCTTCACGCGAGAGCCATACGGGCACGTCCACGGGCAGCCATCCCCGTAACCACGGAGCGCCGTGTAGATACCCTGGTGGTTCAAGGTCTCTTGCACCCACAGCGCTGTTTGGACACCCTCGGCATTGAGCGCGAACACGATGCCGTTGCGAATCTCCTTGATATGCACCTTGTACTTCTCGCTCAAGGCAGGATCGAGGGCGATCTTGTACATATGGTAAACGTGCGTGTAACCTTCTGGAACATAGGGCGGAATGATGCCATCGAATTTCTTTAACTTAGATGACAAGTACTCGGAATTTTGCCGCCGCTTGCCATTCAATGCATCGAGATGCTTGAGCCGGCTGCGCGTGAGGGCGGCGCTCAACTCGTTCATCCGGTAATTCCAACCGAACGAATAGGCAGGATAAGTCCGCTTTCCATCGATGATCTGGACCGCCATCTCCAGGATCTTGGACTTGTCGAACAAGTCCTTGTCATTGGTGGTGAGCAAGCCACCCTCGGCACCGGGAAGGTTCTTCGACCCGTTTAAGGAGAATCCGGCGATGTCCCCGAGGGCGCCGGTCTTCTTGGCGCGAATCGCGGCGCCGTGTGCTTGGCAGCCATCCTCAATCGTGACAAGCCCGTTTTTCTTGGCGATCTTGTTGATCCCGTCCCAGTTAGCAGGCAATCCAAACAAGTCAACGCCTATGATAGCCTTAGTCTTCTTGGTGATCTTTTCCTCGATTTTCTTGGGGTCCAGCGTGTAGGTCGCGAAGTCAATATCGGCAAATACCGGGATCGCGTTGTGGTGCAGTATGCAAGAAGCGGACGAGTGGAATGAATAAGCCGGGACGATGACCTCGTCGCCTGCTCCCACGCCTGCTCCAGCAAGGGCCATATGGAGCGCCGCGGTGCCACCATTCGTGCCGTGGCAGTACTTTGTCCCGCAATAATCTGCCCATTCCTTTTCGAGAGAGATGACGTTCGGCGCGTTGCCCCATATTTGCCCGCTTTTCAGCGCGGCGCTCACCGCAGCAACATCCTCATCCGTGATGAGTGGCCAGGGCACCTTCGTCAAACCATCGGGCACCGCCCGCGGACCGCCATCGACTGCTAGTTTTTCTACCATGGATAGAAATTTAATGCGCGTAGAGATAAGTGTTGATCATCATGAATACGCAGAATGGAACCTTGTGTATCGGATACGATGTTGAAGCGGGGGATCCAACGACGACGGGGCTGTTCATCGACGCGATGGTGAAGGTGCACGAGGCTCGCGGCACGCCGTGCACCTTGTTCATCAAGGGCAAGACGCTCGAACACAGCACGGAGCATATCCAGAAATTAATCGGGAATCCGCTCTTCGACTTGCAACAGCACACGTATTCCCACTTGGTCTTCAAGCGGATCGATTGCTACACGGGCAAAAAACACGAGGTATACGGAAAAGATGAACCGCTCAGAAAAATTCGCGCTGATGTCGTGAAAGCAAGCAAGGTTCTCGAGAAGCGCTTGAACATCACGCCTATCGGCATGACGACGCCATTCGCGTTTTACAAGGGCCTCACGGATCGTCCCGACATCTTGAAAGTGCTCCATGATGCTGGTATCCGGTTCATCCGGTCGTGGGGAAGGAATGAACAAGGCTATAATCCAGTTCCGCTCGACGTGCAGCCGTTTTTCTACAACGAACAAGGCTTTCCCGATATGCTCGAATGCACCGTGAATGGATGGCAAGATTGCATCTGGCGCGAGCATCACGGGTGGAAAGCGCGTTGGGATGAGCAAGTAAACTCCGATATCGATTATGTGGCTGGCCATGGATTGTTTCTGACATTATGTCAACACGACTGGTCATCGATCCAGCAAGATCCCGAGATGGCAATGACCGCTGCCATCATCGACCATGCAAATGCCAAGGGCGTACGCATCCTGCATTACAAGGCATTTTACGAGGAACAGCTCGGTCTTAAGAGCAAGGTCAAGTGAACTTGCTCGAGCTATACCTTTTTTTTCTGGCAATCCGCGATGAAGTGCTTGAGCGGTGGGAAGTACTCGTCCTTCCACATGAGGATATCGTTGTGGCCAGCGCCGTCGATGATGACTTTCTTCTTGTACACACCATCGGGCACCGAATTGTAAAGCACGTCCGCTTGCTCGACCGGGACGATGTAATCCGCGGTCCCGTGGATGACGAGCACTGGCGAGGTTGCTTTTTTCACCCGCGTGTCGTTCGACAGAGGCTTCACGAGCTCCCGGGTGATGCCGAGCTCGTTAAGGTTCCACAACCGCTGCATAACGCTGAATGTGTCGCCGATGCCGCTCTCGAAGACGATGCCGAGCAGCCCCTGGACTTGCCGCGACCCGATCTCCGCGGCGCACGTGCTTCCCAGCGACCGGCCGAGCACGAACATGGCCGTGTTGCAACCTTTTTTCTCCAGGACCTTGCGGAGGTGGTCGTAAATCGGGATGCAGTCCTGGAAGAGTGCTGTGAAGGAGGGCTCGCCGTCGCTGAACCCGTACCCGCGATAATCGGCCACGGCGAAGTTCACGCCGCAGTCTATGTAATCTCCCGCGATGTCCATGTAATCGGTCGCGATCTCGCCGTTCCCGTGAAAGAGCAATAAAGTCGGCAGGGCTGGTTTTTGGATGAATAGCAATCCGCCGATTGCAGTCTTCGCGGCGACCGGTATCGACAACACGTCCATCTTGCCCGGCACCGCCACTGGCGCTGGTTCCCGCCTCGGAAAAAAGATGCGTCCGGAAATCTCACCATCATCGAGCATGGTTGACTGATGCCATGGCTGGGGATTTATGTGTTTCAAAAGAAATTATAGACAGACAACATGAATTTCCATATCCAGAACGGAGTTGGTTTCGGTTCATGGTTCTCACGAAGGAGGAATTGCTGGAAAAAGCAAAAAAGCCGAGCATCGACGCGATGAGGCTGCACCCGTTCTACAAGGGAAAGATCGAGACGGGCATCAAGTGCTGCTTGCGAAACTTCGACGACTTCTCGATTTGGTACACGCCCGGCGTGGCCAAGCCGTGCCTCGACATCCGGGACAATCCCGACAAGGCTTACGAGCACACGAACAAGGCCAACGCGGTCGCGGTCGTGTCGAACGGCACCCGCGTCCTCGGCCTCGGCAATATCGGCGCCCAGGCGTCCATGCCGGTCATGGAAGGCAAGGCACTGCTCTTCAAGTATCTCGGCGGCGTCGACGCGTACCCCATCTGCCTGGACACGAAAGACCCGGACAAGGTCATCGAGATCGTGAAGATCTTTCAGCCAAGCTTCGGCGGCATCAACCTAGAAGACATCGAGAAGCCCGATTGTTTCTACATCCTCGACACGCTGCGAAAAGACCCGACCATGAAAATTCCCGTATTCCATGATGACCAGCAAGGCACGGCCGCGATCAATCTCGCCGGGCTCATCAATGCCCTCAAGATCGTGGGAAAGAAGATCCAGGATGTGCAAGTCGTGTTCAACGGTGCGGGCGCGGCGAACGTCGCCATATACCGGCTGCTCGTCGCTGCGGGTGTGAAGCCCGTGCATACCTTGATCACGGATTCCAAGGGCATCCTGTCACGGACCGACGAGAGCCTTAAGTCGCCGGAGCCCTACAAATACGACCTGGCGTGCCAGACGAACCCGTCCTGTATAACGGGCAGGCTCGGCAAGGCGTTGAAAGGCGCCGACGTGCTGATCTCGTGCGGGGCGAATGGCCCCGGCGCACTCAAGATCCAAGACATCAAGGGCATGGCAAGCAACAGCATCGTCTTCGCGTGCGAGAATCCCATCCCGGGCATATGGCCGTGGGAAGCGACCGAGGCCGGCGTGAAGGTGTTCGCCACCGGCAGGTCTGATTTCGAGGGGCATTCCCAGATCAACAACTCGCTCGGTTTTCCCGCCATCTTCCGCGGCACCCTCGATGTGCAAGCGCGCACGATCACCGACGAGATGTGCATCGCCGCCGCCCGTGAAATCGCTAAGGTGGCCGAGGAGAAAGGGAACTTGAATCCCGGCTACGTCGTGCCCACCATGGACGAGTGGGACCTGTTTCCGCGGGAAGCGGTTGCCGTGGCGCAGAAAGCGATGGAACAAGGCGTCGCGCGGCTCAAGAAATCGAAGCAAGATCTGCTCGCGAACGCCGAGGCCATGATCAAGCGCTCGCGGGAAATAGTGCAATCCCTTATGAAATCGGGGCACATCAAGGATCCGCCTGTTTAACGCGCCTTCACGATGGTAAGATGACATCCTTATTGATTTTGAATGGGATCCTCGACTTTTTTCCCCACAATGCAAGCTTGTTAAAAAATTCGGCGCGGGTAATGCCCAGGGCATTGGCAATGTCATCGATGTAGATCTCTTGTGCCATTGCCAGGAGCGTGTTGAGCTTGTCAAGCATCTCTGTCTCGCTTAGCACGACTTGCGGTGTTGCGACAGGCTTTGGCGATTGCTTTCGCAGCTTCTTGAAGATAGTGGCGTGGATCGATTGAACTGTTATATCCGTGTTAAAAGGCTTGAAGAGCACGCCGTCGATCGACCGGAGCAAGAATGGAATCTCTTTCTTCTCCAGGAAAACGGGCAAGATGGGCACATCATTCGCGTACGCTGCTTGCCATTCCCGGTTGACAAACTTAGACTCGCGCGAGTTCGCCGAGCAAAAGAGTAGCATAATATCCGCCGCTCCGAGCATCTTGTTCATATATTCGACAAAATCATCGACGACATTCTTCTCGGAATATAGAACTTCACTGATCCCGGGCAGTTTCTTGAGTTTTTCGGCAATTTCGGGTATCTGGAAAAGTTCTCCATCCTTGTGGGAATAGCTGATGAAGGCAATGATGCCTTTTTCCTTTTCCTCTGCAGACTTCTGTTTCTTGGCGATCTTGATGGGTTCCTCTTCCATTTTTGGATTGAGGAGGGGATTCAAAAAGCCTAGCAATTTCTCGAAAAAGATCTTGTCCTCGAATACATGCTTGATTAGGCCTTGAATATTGCCCAGCAATAACTCGTATTGAGCGGGCATAACAAATTTTTCCAGATAGATGGGGAGAATCTTGATATTGTGACTAATCACGAAATTGATTTCATTTCCGACAAATCGGGATTCAACCGCGTTCCTGGATAAAAAGCATAAGCAAATGGAACTTTTCTGTAATGCGTCGGCGATAACTGATTGCCATTCATTGGTCGGGATGATTCCCTCATCATACCATATCCTGATGCCGTTCCTCGCCAATTCTTGGATGATAGGATAGACGATTTCTTTATCCTTATGGGAATAGGAAACATAAGCATAGGGTTCGGAACCATGGTAACTCTCAACCGGGGGTTCCAAGACTTTTTTTTGGATCTCTTGGTTTCTGGATATAAGTAAAAATAGTAACTTAATCAGGTCTGAAATAAATTTATCGAAATTCTCGTTGTACTGCATTCCTATCTGAGGCCTAAGGAGTGGAGGTACATCATCATTCTTTTTAAAAATGGGAACAATTGGTTTATTGAGATAAGTAGCCATCATCCATTCTTTTTTGACGGCTTCTGATTTACTCGATCCTTCTGAGCAAAACACCAAGATTATATCTGCATCACGGATAGAATCTGCCATAAATGTTACAAAATCGATGTGCGTATCATTCTCCCAACAATACACCTTTTCGATTTCCTTTACCTTCCCAAGTGCATCGAAAATGCGATGAATCTGAAATGATTCGCTGTCAACGGATGCATAACTGAGATAAATACGCATGGTTACCTTTTCCCACCTTGTATATTATATCGTTTTGCCTCGTGCCCATCCTTTCTCTTGCATTGATACTTCGGGAAGGAGCATCTGCCTATTCCATCATAGAGTTAAGGAGATTCGATGATATTCCTGGAACTGTTTATATCGAGTATTGATCAAAGTCCTCTAAAACTGGAAAAACCCGGGATATTGCCGGGTTTCTCGATCGTTTCGCGAAAAAAGTATTTATATCTCCGGATCTAGTTATCTGCAGAAATATTGAAAATTCGGTTGTAGTTTCGGAGTTGATTTACCATTACAAAGCTCGAAGAAATCCTGAGTATGTTCCAGGAAGGGAGACCGTTAACGACATTTGAAATTGCATCGAAAATTAATAGGAATGAAGATGAAACTCGAGTTTATATTAATAGGTTATTGAAAAACGGCGATATTATCATCGTTGACAAGATAGGCAAGTCAAAGGTGTACGCGATCAAGCCCGCGAGCCAGTTATCCATGCTCAAGCTGATTACCCTTGGGTCGGTTCTGGACCGGTTGGTGCTCCAAGGGAAGTCGCTGCTAGACCTTATCTTGCAAGCGGGGATTCCGCAAGCGGCTGCCGATATAACGATCGCCGAGCCCGCGTTGGGGGAAGTCTCCGACGAGGAGTTTTTCCACCAGACGCTCGATCTCGAGCGGCTGCTGGTCAACTCGATGCTGGAATCGAACACCGTGGAGGAAAAAAAGGAAAGACTCCAGAAATTGCTCAAGATCAGCGAGATCCGTCGGAAATTCACCGAGACCTTGCTGAAAGACCTGGAAAAAGTAAAGGGAATCATGTGAAACTAAGTCTGTTTCGTCTCACTTCTTCGTACGAGGCAACAAGGGTTCCACAGTCGGTGGAATCATCACGACAAGTAGCATGAAGTATATCAACATACCCCAATAGAGCAACCATTCCCACATCGCGAAGCTTGCCCAAGATGGCATAGGCATCACGAAATCCGGATTATTTGGGTCGATCCAGGAGATATCTACCGATCCCAGCCCTGGCACGTTCCCGTAGACCACTTCATTCAAGGCGAGACAAGTTGCCATGCCAATGATGATTGCCCATATCATCGTAAACGCAATGCGCATCACCCGGAAATCGAATTGCTTCTTCCCGTTGTATCGGGGCATGCGATCTTTGATAAGGGGAAATCCCCAAATGAACAAACCAAAAAGAAACCCCGCGAAAGCGATTAATGCGAGATTTTCGTGCGTCCGGCCACCTAAAATCGTGGATCCCACCAAAACGCTGGTCAAAATTAAGCCGACCACGCCAATACTCGCAAATATCATGCCGAGACCAGCGGCACCGGGACAAATGACCCGGAGATGTCGGTAAATGAAGCCAATGGCGGGAATGAGCAGCACGCTCAAGCACACGCCCCCGACGGACATTATCCAGAAGCCAGAGGGATTATCGTCTGGGTATCCCAACGCAGAAATGGCCATGTATCGCCAGTCAAAAGGCGTTGGAAAGACCAAATCGGCAACCAGCATAGCCATTGCTTGAATGATGAGCAAAGCAGGAAAGAGGCGCTTGAGAATGAATTCTTTCGGGAGCAAGCCACAAAAATACATCTTGAAGAAAGATGTTGAGGCTGGAAGTGCACTTGAGGAATCTGAGGGCTTTATTGACATGCAATCACTGAAAAGATAAATGATAATAAATTACTCCTTCTTATCTTCGTCAACTTTCTTAGGTTGCTCGATGGGATACTTACTTTCGACAGGCTTGTCCTCGGCGGGCGACGCTGGTTCGGCAGCCTTGTCGCCGCTATCAGCTTTACTAAGACCCGAGAAAAAGCCTGCCTTCTTCGGCTTCGGTTTCGGCGCCGCCGGCGATGCCGCCGTGGTCGCTGCAAGTAGCGGGGCAGGGGCGGGCGAGGGTACTGTCCCCAAGGCTCGCGGGGCCGGGATGTCCTTCCGGATCAAGAATTTTTCCATCTCGGTCCGAATGGTTGCCTTGTCCATAGTGAACTTGCCAGCCAGCGTGTCGGAATACTCGGCGAACATCTCTTGCACCTCGTGGAGGGAATACATGTCGCGCTCGAGGTAATCGGATTGCATCAGCTTCCGCTTCAGGTAGAGAAAATAGTAGATTATGGCAGTGGCCATCATCATGAACGCGTTCCCGGCGCTCACTATCGATTGAATACTTTCGACATTAATCGTGAGTATCGGAACCATATTTCCCATGATAACAACTGTCGCGAACAAGAAACTCGCGAAAGGCAGGTTTTTTTGGCTGAACATGGATGACCGGCTCAGCTTCGACCCAAGGCCCTTGAACAGCAAGAGCAAGGTGATGACCATGATGACTGCATCGAGCAAATCATTTGCCCAAGATACTGTGCCTGAGCCTCGAAATGCTTTGCCTGCAGCGTTAATGAACTGGTAGGAACGGAACAAGATGTAAATGAAGAAGAACATGTGGATGAAGGACGAGAACACGGATGGCGTCCCGTGCTTCACGGTTTGCTTGAAGAGCAACGATGCGTTGAACGACGCCACGCCGAGGAGGATGAACATGCCGGCGAGCCACGCCAGGAGTACGAGTTGCCCGTAGGTGCTATCCCATAAAAGGTACCCGGAGCTGCGGGTAGGCCCCGTGTTATCATCCATGAATAGCAGGCCGATCACGCCGGCCAGCATAGCGAATGGCACGGCAATGCCGAGCACGAGGAATCCGGTGCCCTTGCCTTTCTTGTCATCGGTAGACGTCGCCGTGCTGAAGGCTTTTTTCTCGACCTTGAGCGACACGTCCTCCAGGCCCTTCTTGATGAAGAAGATCTGTATGAAGTTCCAGCCGAAGAAGACGAGCATGTAGATGGCCGGGAGCATCGTGATCAGTTGATACTGCGTGGGAAGGTTGTTGGTACCCAGGATGGCAAGCACCGCGAGGCCGATGGAAATGCCGAAGATCACGAGGAAAATGATTAATTTCTTGAAGTTTGTTCCTTCCAGGACGAGAGGCGCCGCGGAATCGAGGGTGCTGATCACGAACAAGATAAAGAAGGTGAAGACCAGCGACGTCGCGATATAAATCGCGAACGGCAAGGAGTTGTTGAACCATCGCAAAATGGCGATGAACAGGGCAGCGATGAAGAAAATGATCGTGTAGACCCAATGGCTGCGGGAAAACACGTTGCTGAAGTTATCGTTCACGAATTTCATCAATTTCTCGGTTCTTTCCGAGGCTGGCTTTGGTGCTTTCTGCTTTTTCTCGCTCGCCGCGGGCGGGGCTGCTGCCGGTTCGGGGGGAGTTGATGCCGCACCGGGCGGGGGGACGGGTTGATCGCTCATGGGATAGACGCCTTCGATTTTGTCGCTTTAATTAATCTAAGAGTTAATCTCTTTAATTTAACGTTTTAGTCGCACGCAGGTCGCCGCAGCAACGGGCGAAAACAAGAAAATTACGCAACCAAGACACGGAATCACAAAAAGGAAGGATGTTTTCCCCAAAGAAACGGGATGGCGCGTGCTTGCAGGTTCACGCTTTCAGTTTCACGTAGACGTTCCGCGCGATGCGCTTGATGTAGCCGCGCTTCGCCATGGCTTTCAGCTGGTTCCTGGCTTCCCTGAATTGATCGTCGCTGTAATGGCAAAGGGTGCAATACTTGCGAAAACTGAATTCCTGGCCGAGAATGTCTTTAACGCTGTCGTAGAGGCCCATGTAGTTTCACCACGGAAGTGAATGGACGGGATTACAAATACCTTTGCAGCACGGATAAGGTTTAGATAACGCGCAGCTCGTCCCGCAGGACGCGTTCGAGCGCCTTGCAGCACGTTGAGTCGCTTGCCATTGCCAAAAAATCTCGGTAATGCTTACAATATCGCTTGTCGATGATACAACGATGTTTATCGACGTCATAAATCAAAGGAAAATACCTGCAGCCGGTCGGATGATCTGGATACAATGAGCACGCATGGGGGCCACCAATTCTCGATTCCTTCAAGAAGTAACAACGCCCTTTCACGTTTTTCAACACTCGAAGGCCGGGATACTGCGGGGATGGTATCGTGCACGCGTCGAGGGGAACCCCGCGGGCTGCGATGCGCGTTAAATCGTTCGGCGTGAGCAACATCTCCGTGGGCATGCAGCACGCGGCGCAAGCCATGCATTTTCGTTCCCGTTCAGTACTCAACGTTGTGCACCTCGTCGATCATCCATGAAAGAAAAAAGTTCACAGCAAAAAAAGGGCGTTGATTTGAAAAAGAAATGCTTACCACGGGTCCCATTCCGGTGCAGTCTCGTCGCTGGTCTCGGCTTGCTTGGTCGCTTTCGCCGGGGGAGCTGCCTTGCTAGATGCTGGCGCAGAGGCGGCTGGTTCCTTCGTGGCCTCCGTTTTATCTTCAGCGGGCGGGGAAGGAATTGCCGGGACTGCAGGGATTGAGGTTTCCGAATCTTCCTCCTTTTCCTCGTCCGGTTCCTTCGCCATTGTCGATGGAAAACGAGGCGGGAAGGCGACCATCTTCGGTTTTTGTGGCTCGGTGAGCGCGGACATCATGCGGCTTTCCGCGAAGCCGCTGGAGGGAGCCTTTTGAATATCTGGTTTCTTAGGCTCCGGCTTTACCGCTGGTGCCCGAGCTGGCTCCTCCGGTTTCTTTGGTTCTGGCTTCGACGCGGGAATCTCTGGCTTGCGGGGGGGCAGCTCTGGCTTCCGGACAGGTACTTCATGCTTGACTTCGGGTTTGACTTCAACCTTGGCTTCGGCCATTGGCTCTACCCTGGGCTTAGGAACAACCTCTGCTGGTTCCACGACCTCAGCCTTCTTTTCAGTCGTTTTCGCCTCGCGCGGTGCATAATCTTCAGCCTCCAGCTTTGGCTCGACGCCAAGGCAGACTTGACTAAATGAATCAAGCACGCCGATCAGGTTCAAGAATTTGTCCCTGACCATGCTCACGTTGATCTTTTTATCCCCTTCAGTGACTGTGAAGGTGACGGAGGATGGTTCGGCTGATGTCGAATCTTCGATGGCATTCACGACAAGCACTTTGTCCTTGTCGAGTTTTATGCGCCAACTCGTTTCTTTCTTAGTCGCCTTGTCAATCTCCATAAGTTTATCATCGATTGGTCAATTTTATGCCCGCAGCTTTGTTTAAACGACACCTATTGATAAGATCAAATATAACGATTTATATTTTACTTGCTGAAATTACGCGTTACCGAGATAACTCATCTGTCACTGACTAGTGCTCGGATCCTCAAGTCCCTATCTAGATCGTAAAGGACTCGAAAAACCGTAATGCTTACATTCTTCCGTAGATTTCCTGGTAACAAACAAGGAAATCCATGATGCCTGGATGCCTTAATTTTTTCGACAAAAAATTAATTTTCGACAGAATGTTTATAACCGTTTAAAATATTCCATACTTGTTGAAGGTTGCCCGGTAGAGCCATTTTACTAGTTTCGGACTCGCTATGCATAAAAAAGAATGCTTGGCAATAGCTGCTCTTATAAACTTGGCCGGCACGCTAGACCTGGGAAAGCCAATAAACCCATCATTAGATAGCTGGCAAAATAATTATTCAAAATCGTCCGAGATAGCGCTAGCTATCTCGAGGTTTATAAGTTGACACTTTTCCTCGAAAACGCTAGATCTTGTGCTGATATAATTGTACAATATCCTACTCAACCTTTCCCGCACCGATCATAAAAGACGCGAGCAACCAGCGCTCCTCGTGGGTCAAATGGATGCTTTTCTCGCAGCAAGCCAGTATCGTGTTGATATATGCGGGTTATGCCGGGTCCTGGAAGTTGCTCTGGCATTAAGGTGATTTTGCCTTCTAGTACAACGAAAAACAGTATAAACTGAACTCAACTCCGTGCGCCATCGCTTTATGCATACGAAAGAATAACCATTATATTTGAATACTATAATTTTGAAACCGCAAAAATAAATTCTCTGCGCCATAATGAGAAAAGAATGCTTTTTAAATTTTTAAAAATTAATCAAATTGTTGCCAAAATTTTTGAAAATTTCTTAAGCGCCGTATAAAATTTTCATTATTATTTAAAGAAAATGAATCTATTTATTCAATTCTTTTCTAATTCTAATTTCATTTTCCGCATCATAAATATAACAAAGATTTTCGAATTATATTTCATAAAATATGAAATATTTTATACCAAATAGGAATACCACATTGCGTTGCAATAGTCTTATGGAAAAGAAAAATATATAAAAGAAAGTATAGATATCACACATTATCATATTCTTGCCAATACGCCGGTGTATGTGGTGGCATCCCAGCCATAAATTGAAGCCAATGCATCAATGTAGCACGTCTATAAATTAAATCCTGGGCCTCGGCATCAGTCATACCTGTTATAGTCCCATCTCTGTCTGCGCCAAGCCATTCATGGAAAAACAACGGAGGTCCAAGTGTACCATCAAGATTTATAGCTCGAACGCGCGCATTGTTTCGCTCATATTTAGCAAGGACTATTTCCATCTCATCAAGATCCTCCCAGAACGCATCAGACTCCGTCGGACTTAAAACCAAATTCGGATTCATTGTTCCAAATCGATATCGTACTTGTCCACCTTCCATACTGATCCTTATGTACTCACGAAGTACAGTACCATCATCTCTTGTAATTTCAAGGATCCATGACACAGCTGTATCTCTCTCTCCCAGAAGTATCGAAGAAGATCGAATTGCCACATCCACGCTACTCGAAAGGATATGGTATAAGGTTTCTTCCATGCCATAATATAACACGCTAGGCATCGAACGCAACCATGTAGTAGGAAGGGAATCAGCTTGATTATGTACATAGATATTATGAGCCCAAGTTAAACCAGTATGGAGATCGAGATACAAATACACGCCATCTTCCGACAATGTCCCGTCAG
>JAUQYW010000270.1 GCA_030587525.1 Candidatus Sigynarchaeota archaeon
AAACCGCCGCGTTCGCGTTGCCGATCTTGCATAACCTCGCCAACCAGCAAAGCACGGCGCCTCGAACGAACGAGAAAAGCAAAAAATCCCCGAAACGTGAGATTCGCGTGCTCGTGCTCGCACCGACCCGTGAGCTGGCGATCCAGACCGGAGAGTTTTTCACTGAATATAGTCAATTTTCCAAGTTGACGAACACCGTGATATATGGCGGTGTAGGCCAGAATCCGCAGGTGGAAGCATTGCAGCGCGGCATCGACATTCTCACCGCGACACCTGGGCGCCTGCTGGATTTGATGAATCAAGGCTTCGTCCATCTCGATCACGTCGAAGTGCTGGTCCTGGACGAGGGCGATCGCATGCTTGACATGGGCTTCATCCATGATGTGCGGCGCATCGTCAACAGCGTGCCAGCGAAGCGCCAGACCATGTTATTTTCTGCGACCATTCCCCGCGAGATTATCGAGCTCGCGAGCAGCATTTTGCACGATCCTGCCAACATTTCGGTCACGCCTGAGCAACCGACGGTCGAGGCCATCACGCAATTCGTGTATTTCGTCGCGAAGAAGAAAAAACAGCAGCTACTCACGCACTTGCTGAAGGACAAGGCGATAATCCGGGCGCTGGTATTTACCCGAACCAAGCACGGCGCGAACAAGGTTGTCAAGTTATTAGGTCGTGATGGAATAATCGCCGAACCGATCCATGGGAACAAGTCGCAGACGGCGCGCCAAAAAGCCCTGGAAGATTTTCGGGAAGGAAGCACGCGCGTGCTGGTCGCCACCGACGTCGCGTCGCGTGGCATCGACGTCGAAGAGATCTCCCACGTCATCCAGTTTGATTTACCAACAGAGCCGGAAACTTACGTGCATCGGATTGGCAGGACCGGGCGTGCCGGCCTGGCGGGCATAGCTCTTGCCTTCTGTGACGATGATGAGCGGCCAATGTTGAAGGAGATTGAGCGATTGATCCGGAAGCACGTGCCGGTTGTTGCGGATCATCCCTTTAAGGAATAATCTTTCCTCTTACTTCTTTAGCGCTCGTTACCTCAGCCTAAAGATAAGAATATATCTTTCTAACCTAGAGTAGGTCAATCATGGTACCCGAAAAGTGGACAGAGAACTTTATCGATTTGAACGGCGTTCACATTTGTTATCATCGCACCGGCGGGAACAAGCCCCCCATCATACTCTTGCATGGTATCAGCGACAATGGCTTGTGCTGGACCCGCGTCGCAAAGGATCTTGAGAAGGATTTCGACGTCATCATGCTCGATGCCCGTGGCCATGGAAAATCGACGGCAGCGGAGATGGAGTTCGGTTTTGGTCTCATGGCTGCTGACGTGGCTGGCTTGATCCAGGAACTCAAGCTAAACAAGCCGATCTTGCTGGGCCATTCCATGGGCGGTCAAGTCGCGACTATCGTGGCGGGTAAATACCCTGATCTCGTCTCGAAGATCGTGCTCGAAGATCCTGCTTATTTCTTGCGAAGCATCGAGAAGTTATTGATAAAAGTGGCAAATCCCCTCATACGATGGATGGGAAAGCGTAATGACGAAAAAACCAAGGAACAAGTGAAAACTTCTTGCAAGAAGCTACATCCCACATGGATCGACGACGATCTCGATCCGTGGGTAGAAGCGCAAAAGGAATTTGCCCGGAACCTCAAAGAGACCGTCATCACGCGCTATGACACGGCTGTCGACTGGCATAACGTGTTCAGCAAAGTCAAGGTACCAGTTTTATTCATCATTGCCTCGAAGGGTGTCTATTCAGTGAAGCGGTTGAAAAAGATCCTCCCCGAATTCGCCGATGCAAAGTTTCAATTCATCAACGAAGCGGGGCACAACATCCGGCGAGAACAATACGAGCAATATATGGATGCCGTGCGCTCGTTCGTGCATGCGTGAACCAGACATTTTTATTTAGATAGATAAAAAACTAATCAAGTTTGGGTATGCTATGCGAAATGTGGACCAAGAGAATCATGCAACCCCCGGATATAGTGAGCCAGGCAAGCAAAAGGCCCATGCTACACCTCTTTTGATCAAGTTATTCCCTTTTATGAGGCCACATGTGGCAAAATATGCGATATTGCTCGTCCTGACCGCTCTTGCATCGATCATTGGTATTTTACCGCCGTTCATGATGCAAATCGCTGTTGACAATTACCTCTCCCATCTCGATGAAAACGGCATCCTAATGATTTGTTTGCTCGTGATCTTGTACGGTGTCTTCGGGGGGCTCATTGGATTTTGCAGCACGTATGTCCGAGATTATCTCGGTCAAAGAATCGTCATGGATATGCGCATCAAACTCTATCAGCATGTTAACCAGCTAAGTTTCTCATATTTTGATAAGACTCGCACGGGCGATATCATGGCCCGCGTGATCTCGGACACGATGCAATTACAAGCATACATGACTATGGGTTTGATCAACCTTGCGACAAACATCGTAACACTCGCCGGCGTGCTCACCATTTTGTTCTTCTGGAAGACCGTGATCGGCATGATATTTCTCATCGATGTGCCGTTTATCTTGATCGGGATGCATTTTTTTTCACGGAAGGTTGCCCCTGCAAACCAACGAATTCGGAAGGCAAACGGCATCATCGGCGCGTCGATTCAAGATTGCTTGAGTGGTATCAGGGAAGTGAAGCTTTACGGCCGGGAGCAGTTCATGCTCAAGGTTTTTGATACATGGAATGACGAATATTACAATGCCACGATAGAATCGAACAAGCAAAGTGCGTTCTGGATGCCATACGTTCCATTTCTCGTATCAGCGAGTTCGGGAGTGGTTTTAATGATCGGGGGCATCATGGTTGCATTAACGGAATTTACCCCAGGCCAGCTGATCGCAACCGTCGCTTACTTCACATTGCTTGTCGGGCCATTACGGATGATAACACGCTTCCTGGGTATGCACGCTATGGCATCGGCAGCAGGAAACAGGATCTTCGATATTCTTGACTTGCAACCGGCGATCCGGGATTTGCCCGGCGCATTTTCGGTAAGTGACGTGCAAGGACATGTTCAGTACAAGAACGTGTCGTTTCAATACGCTGAAAGCCATGAAATCCTGAAAGATATCGACCTGAATATACCACCTGGAAAGGTCGTGGCATTTGTAGGTCCTTCTGGCGTTGGCAAAACCACGTTACTTCACTTGCTACCGAGATTTTACGACGTGACGAGCGGAGAAGTTGACATTGACGGGAAAGATATTAAGTCATTCACCCTCGAATCGTTGCGTCGGAACGTGGGAATCGTCATGCAAGACACGTTTTTGTTCGATGGTACTATCGCGGATAACATTGCCTTCGGCAACACCCAAGCCAGCAAGGAAATGATTCAAGCGGCGGCGCGGATTGCCAGGCTCGATCAATTTATCGAATCATTACCTAACGGTTACAAGACGCCCATCGGCGAGCGCGGAGTATTCTTGTCGGGTGGCCAGGCACAACGGTTATCACTGGCACGGGTGCTGATAATGAACCCGAAAATCCTCATCCTCGACGAGCCCACTGCCAACGTCGATGCAGTCACCGATCGACAGATCATAGACGCTGTCAGGGATACCATGAAGGGACGCACGACTCTCATCATCGCGCACAGGCTTTGGACGATACACCACGCAGATATGATCGTGTTGCTCAAGGATGGGAAAATAGAAGCCAAGGGCACGCACCAGGAATTGTGGGAGAAATCGGCTTTTTACCGCGAGTTTTTCGCGTCACAGATACAACCAGAATCATTGAATGGAGCGGAGGGAAAGCAATCGTGATGCACGGGATGGGACACGGCATGGGTATGGGTATGCACAAGGGGATGCACGAGGAACGAAAGCGTGCTCGGCTGCGCGATATAAAGCGCGGGGATTTATATTTCATTGTTCCTCACTTGAAACGCCAAGCAAAATATATCGCCTTTGCCATCATCATCACCGCATTGTCATCCTTGACGGGTATCGTGACCCCGGGGATATCGCAAGTCCTTTTCGACGACTACATCATGCCAGGCAATATCAACGGTATCATTTACATATCGTGCATCTTGATCGTGATATACGGCGCGAGCTGGCTCCTTTCCTATTTCCACTCGCGGAGCATCGTCGGCGTTGCGCAGCGCGTGATCAAAGATGTGCGCCGCTCTGTCTATGAGAAGATATTGAGCCTCTCGCTTCGGTTCAATAACGAGCGGAAAAAGGGCGAATTGTTGTCGCTGGTAACCAACGACGTTTCTGTTTTATCGGATGCCTTTTCATCGGGCATCATTTCCATATTCAGTGATTTGTTGTCCCTCATAGGCGTTCTTAGTATGATGATCTTGATGGATCCATTGCTAACAGCGTTGTCCTTCATTGTCATTCCTATGCTCCTCGTAATCATCATCGTGCTCCGGGGGCGAATAACCCGTGCATTCATCGAAGTCCGGCGGAAGATCGCAATGCTCAACGCGAATGTCGAAGAAAACATCGCAGGAATTCGCGTGGTGCAATCGATGAATGTCGAGGACCGGAAGAATCAAGATTTTACTGACTTGAGCAAGATCAATTTCCGCACGAGCATGAAGGCCACGATCTTGTTTGCTGTCATGTCTGCTATCATCTCCATCAACAGTTTCATCGCCTTTGCGCTGGTTATTGGATTCGGAGGAACGCAGTACATCCACGGTGCCATTACCCTCGGTAAGCTCATCGCGTTTTTCCAGTACGTGATCATGTTCTTGCGGCCGATACAAGACCTCGTTTCCACCTACGGCGTGTTCCAGGAAGCCGCGGCTGCGTTACTGCACATCTCCGAGTACATGAAATTCCCCATCGACGTGCCAGAACCTGGTCCAAGCGAGCAGCTTACACTAGCAATCCCCGTGCAGGGCCGCATCGAGATGAAGGACGTGACGTTTTCCTACGGCCAGGAACCTTTTATGGAGCATTTCACCCTGAACATCGAGCCTGGGGAGAAGATCGGGATCGTGGGCGAGACCGGGGCGGGCAAGACCACGATCATTAACCTGATCACGCGGTTATACGATCCTCGTGAAGGTATGGTGACCCTCGACGGTATCGACATCCGGCGGCTCGCGAGCGCGGAATTAAGGCAGCAATTCGCGGTTGTCTCGCAAAATGTCGTTATTTTTTCCGATAGCGTGAAAAACAACATTCGCTTCGGCAAGCCAGACGCATCTGATTCCGAGGTGATCGAGGCCGCAAAGCTGGCCAATGCACATTCCTTTATCGAGAAGATGCCCAAGGGTTATGACACGATCCTCGGGGAGCGCGGTTCTGGCTTGTCTGGCGGGCAAAAGCAATTGATTGCCTATGCCAGATTAATTCTTACACGGCCGATAATAGCGATCTTAGACGAGGCAACCTCCAACATCGACAGTTACACGGAAGACTTGATCCAGCAAAACATGCGAACTATCTTGAAGCAATGCACGACGATCGTGATCGCCCATCGGTTTGCGACGCTGCACGCGGTCGACCGGCTGATCCTCATCAGCAATGGACGCATTGCTGATACTGGCACGCACCGCGAGCTCTACGAGCGCAACGCATATTACCGCGAGCTCTACGACACGCAGTACTCGCGCATGTAAACTTCAAATAGGATTTGGTAATAAGGGCGACGGCAAGAGCTCGTCAACGTGATTTCCCCGTTCATCATCGGACAGCCAAGCCTTCATGCCAAGACTGGTCCTCATGGGACGGGTTAAGTTATATGCGTCGACGCTGGCAAGGAGGACAGCTATGTTTGTTACAAGAACATCTAATGCGAGATTCACATCGATGTATTACGAGAGTTGCATTGAAATATTTTTCATTTCATCGCCGCTA
>JAUQYW010000274.1 GCA_030587525.1 Candidatus Sigynarchaeota archaeon
AGCATCCTTGATGATTGAACGATTTATTGACGGATCGAGATGAATGACATGTGATCATTTCTCTTTTATTTTTTTCCTTGATGATCTTTGATGCTGTTTGATTCTGCATGCAAATATGCCGAGACATTAGGTTCCCCAATAATACTGATAATGATCACGTTGAAATCCCGATCAATTCCCGTGTCTTCTTGCATGGCTTGTTAAATTCCCGTTCTTGCGACAAAATAGATTATAGCTCACATTAGACGATGCGAAAAAAATATCAAAAAAGAAATTACAGGTGAATTTTTCATGCGCCTTATTGTTGCTTGAAAAAACAAGTCACCAAGAGCGCGAGGGATATCCCGTAAACCACTAAATTCATTATCGCAATTTCTACCGGAAGAATAGTAAAGAAAATGATATTGCCCACTACCGAAAACCCGTCTACAACGACCCAAAAAATGTAGCTGAGCTTCAATTCTTTCCATTCTTTCGCCCTTAATCCAAAAACGAAAGCAACCACGGCTGCATAGAAAAATGATGCTGCCAATTCCATGTAGGTCATTAAAAGCCCCGTGTTAGCGGACGCCAATATGTTATTGAAAATACCACCTAAGATGCCAGCCACAATGCCGTAAATCAGAGCGATCTTGCTGATCTTCAATATTTCTCCTGTCACGTTATTTTGCACCTATCTATTCTCTTATAAACAATGATTCATAATTATTGTACTATCGTATTTCTATAATTGATCTATAAAAAGGTTTGGTAACAAGGGGATCACTAGATGTTTCAAGGATATCGAAGCATTCTTGCCGAAAGTCATAGCATGGCAGCGTGATCCACGGATTCCAAAAACTAACAACAAGATGGAAAATTCGCACCAACATCTCGAGTATTATCGGTCATTCAAGCGACATATGATGACCGTTGGCGGGGGACAGCGTGTTGCAGATTATCGGAACGGGGGAATTAGAAATTCTTGGAGGTGGATGTTCACGCAACCGTCAATTCATATTAAAATTGAGTTTGGAAAATCTGAAAATTGGAAATCTCAGATAGAGAGAACTCAAAAACCATTCGTCTTGATAATCAGACGAGGAAAAAAATATGGCAAGTTGGAAAGGGAACTTGCTTCGGAATTGGTTTCCATCGGCATAGCTTTCGAGAGAATGCTTCTCCAAGCTCGTATAGTTCGATAAAAACCATCGGAATGAGCTGGAAAAATGCAATTGAAGAACATCACGTGAAGCTAAGAATGTTCTAATCTAACGAAGCTCACATCCGGGCGAGACACTTTAGCGTCGGCGCAGTGGGTAGCGCTCACCGCAGGATCCATGGCCAAGCTCTACCAGCAGCATAGGATGTACTGGGGACCGGTGCGACCTCCTTTTTTACCGGTTCAAGTTCATTTCCCGCTAGTAACTCGGAAATGCGTTTTCAAACTCTGTGATGGGATGCTGAATCGTTCTTTTTCTTTTCATGCTGAGGTCAGTCAAGATGTCATTCATCATTCTTGCCACTCTTCCTGCGCAGGGACAAAGACGAAATGTTAAAAATGAAATAATGCTTAATTCGGAACCATGATTTCAAGGATGGTGTAATCCCTTCGGATAAGTATCTTTCGTCTTATCGGCGGGCATCGGTGGCGAAGGCTCCTCGTCGCGGTCACCAAGCTTGAGAAGGACTATGTTCGAATCTGATGGTGCAAGCAGCGTCGCGTTAAGGATGTGTGCCTGGAACGAATAAATCATACCCTTATGGAGAGTTAGGCCAGTCTTCCTGTCTTTTTGTGCCAGATCGAACACGACGCTGAAACGACCCCTGTCGTCAGTCTTTACTTGGGTCGTAAAAACAGAGTCGTCGGGTTGCACCATGTCGATGCGAAGCTCTTGGCCCTTTATGTGTGGTGTTACAATTCCAAAAATCCGAGCGACTTTTTCCTTTTCGAGCTGCACCTTGTCATCGAGATTCACCTTGGATCTATGCTTCGGTGTGATGCTTGCCAAAATGCCGCCAATGGGCGCAAACCATGAGCTAGGGTACCCGGTCATATCGAGCTTCTGTGAATATGCGTGTGGAACACGACCGAAAAGTCGAACATCAGCTCTAAGCTGCTTCATTTTATGAATATCCACCAGCGGGATGATGAGCAAGTCAAGCTTACGCTCAGCCAGACCATCAAGCCAAAGCCAGCGGTGCGGAAAGTATGCATAATACCCGCTAGGTATGTTTTGGAGCGAAATCATCACCAACGATCGATCCTTGAGAGGGTTACGCACCGCTACAGTCATTACGACCGGTTCAGGCACCGAATCCGCAGCTGGTTGGAACGTGAACACATTCTCCTGTGCGGAGTTATTGCCGGTGGTTACCTCGCCAAGCTGTGGTGATATCGCCACTTTGAGGCATGAATGCTCGCCAATCAACGGTACCCAGTTTACTTGTCGGATGACAGAATTATTCGCTGGAATTGATGCGATAGTATAGGTAGCAAGGGGTGCCCAATTGCCATTATCGCCCACGCCTGGCGGCTCGACCGCATAATGCGTAACCTTTACGTTTTTAGCGGTAACGGAGCCATCATTCCGGATACGTGCCTCAAAATGGTTAATCTCGAGTGGACGCGGGGCATCGCCATTGCCGACGGGATTTCCTGCAGCGTCTGTATTGTCGTATGTCCCGAATGGATTGCGGTCGATCCAGATATCCGGTGTTTCCCATCCTGGTCCCCACGGTTCGATGCGCAGGTCGAAGTTTCCGCCTGGCGTATCCGCGATCACTTGCGCCCATTCGATACGCACTCGGCAGATGCGCGGCCTCGCTTGAACGCTGTCATTAACAACGACGAGTCGAAACGTGCGCAGTGGATCGACCGCCTCATCGCCAGTAACCATCACCCGCGTTTGTTCTTGAAGCAACGTGATGAGCCGGGTCTGATGGTTGTTGTTCAATTCTCCGGTTATCACCTTAGTCACCAGAACCCCCCCAACCGGTGTGCCGCCCAACGGTAACGTGATATTCTCGTCGAAGATCTGTGGCGCTGCGGCAGAGGTATCTGGTCGCTGGCGAACCTCGACAAAGTAATAGAGTCCATCGCTCACCTTGATGCGAATTAGATGGTAAAGGCTGGCATTCGTGTTCTGGTTTAAATCGTGCGCTATAATATCAAATTCCTGCGAGAACGAATTGCGATCCCAAATCAAATCTTTTATATTTGCCGCGTTGTACCAGCCGAGCTGGTGCATATAGAAAGCGGAAAACAGCGGATGGGAGTCGTGGTTGCCCATCATGTCGAAGTTCTGCACAGTCGCTTCTGTCGGATCGATTAAATCGCTACTGTAAACATCTTCTCCAAGTTCCAGTCCACCGTCGACCAAGTTATGACCAAACTCATGAGCGGCACGTCCCCAATCTGCATCATGCCGCTGAGCGACGAGTCCAAGCGGATTGTTAGTGGTGATATTGATCGAAACCCCAGCTCCGTCGGTATATGCAAAATTACTTTGGCTCCACCCACCCCATGCACGAACGCTTAACCCCGGTAGATATATTGAGGCTACCATCACCGAGTAGTTGTTTAAATCAAAGCTTTGATTAACTGCGCCTTGTGCGCACTCGGCCATCAACTGGTCAAGGACAGCAGCATCGATATTCGGGTAGCCAACTGCACCATTAGCGCGATGATAGTAATCGGCATTATTCAAGAGTACGACGAAGCTCGTGACATCAACTTGAACGCTCAATTGTCCGTAGCTTGCCTGGTCGTAGAACTTGGTAACGACGGCGAAGGAGTCTACTACATTTTGCCGAGTATTGGCTGGGTTGGGTGGCACGAGGTCTGTCGGGTTGCAAACTACTACCAGGATACGGGCGGTTCCCTTCGATGGCACCGTTCCCATCGATGGCGCGTTACCCGTGCCAATACCTTCGTACGAGTAGGGTGGACCATCAAGACTTGTATCCGGTTTGGGCCAGGGGATTATGCTGAAATCTCGCGAGCCCGAGGTTGTCTTGCCATCGACAGTGACTTTGACCGGCCCCGTGCGTGTCTGGTGATGGGTAATGACGATCAAGCGGTTAGGTTCGGCTGCGATTACCCGGGCTGGCCTACCTCCCACCTCTACATAGTTATTATTGCGCTCTATTGAAAAACCGCTGCCGCCAATGACTATGAGCGTACCCGCATATCCTTGAACGGGCTGGAAATCTATAATTGCCGGGCCGGTCGTAGGAAGCGTGTGTAGTTCGAGAAATCGGCCTAGCTTGTAACGATCGAGCAAATGCTCGGCAATCTTAAGCGAAGTATTCCTCAAATGAAGTTCGGGTAATTCTACCATTTTTACATTCCTCATTAACTCTCTTTTTATAGCTAAATGACAGTTGACAGTAATTTCTGGTTTATTTTTTACTTCAAATACAGAATTTATAGAGGATTTTAAGCGCTGATAAAATCATCTTTACATTAATGTAAACAATAAACAAGAAATGATTCCAGAATAGAATTTGCCCTCGAACGACGTTCGTGGGAATGTGGATAGCGGGGTCGGGAAGGGATCATCATTTAAAGTCCATATACCCACATTAAAGTTCCAGTTAAATCAAAAGAAAGGCATCGACTTGACATCCCCGGCGGTCACGGCGAGGTGATCCTTGTTGCTGATGACGAGGAGTCTAGCATTTTTCAAGAACGGGATCGCGATCTAATATTTTCTTGCACGCTTTCCCCCTTAGTTTTTAAAGATATAGAGGAAAAAAGGATCATTGCACGAGACGTGTGCATAAACCCGATTCAATAAGAGGGAATGGCCGCATGTCAAGAAAAGGAATACCTATACTGGTTCTATTGATACTTCTCTCAAGCGTGGCGCTGTCTTGCTCGCCGCTGTCTTATTTAAGCGCGGGGAGGGCAGATAACGTGCCAAGCAATTCCGAAGAACCTATCGCGCCAGGATGGCCCGACGGGCTTCCATTAAATAGCAAAAAATTGGACGAACAAGGTACGACGGGCAACATGGACTTCACCGCGGCGGTATTCTCGCAAGCAGCGGACCCGGCGTCTGGGATTTACTTCAACTACCGCGTCGGCCCCAATACGCTGGCAGGATTCGGGGCGTCGGCGGTGCATTACCGGCTCGGAAACAAAACACTGCGGCTTGATTTCCCGGGCAGCAATGTCGTGATTCCCGCAGGCATCAACCCGCTGGATTCGGTCACGAGTTACTTCTACGGGAACGACCCAGCGAAATGGCGATCTGGATTGACCGATTACGGCGCGGTGATTTACGAAAACTTGTATCCTGGCATCGATTTGGCATACAAGGTCGCCGATGGCCAGTTGAAATACGAGTTTATCGTACATGCCGGCGCCGACCCGGCGAGCATCGCGATGGAATATTCCAACGCGGACGGGATGATGGTCGAGCCGGGCGAGGTGCGTGTTCAAATAAGTGGAGAAACGATGCATGACACGGGCCTCGTCGTGTATCAAGACACGATTAGCGGGCACCGTGGCGTGCTATGCAATTTCTACAAGGCGGGAGCGCTCGTCGCCGGGTTCGCGGTTGGTGCATACGATGTTGCTACAGACCTTGTCATCGATCCATTGAACTTCCTGTCGTACAGCACCTATCTCGGCGGGGGGGGTCAAGATATTGGATATGGCATTGCCGTGGAAAACGGCACTACGTATGTCACGGGGTATACCCAATCGGACCCGTTCCCGACGACGGCCGGTGCATACGACACGACATTCGGTGGTGGTGGTGACGTGTTCGTGACAAAGCTGTCGGCCGATGGTAGCTCCTTGATCTACTGCACTTACCTCGGTGGGGGGAGCCTGGATAGAAATTCATTTAATAGCATTGCCGTGGAAAACGGCGCCGCTTACGTCACTGGGCAGACTAGCTCCAACCCGTTCCCGACGACGGCCGGTGCCTACGACACGACGTTCAATGGTGTTACCGACGCGTTCGTGACCAAGCTGTCGCCAGATGGTAGCTCATTGATCTACAGCACCTACCTCGGCGGAGGAAGCAGTGAAGAAGCATGTGGCATTGCCGTGGAAAACGGCGCCGCTTACGTCACTGGGCAGACTAGCTCCAACCCGTTCCCGACGACGGCCGGTGCCTACGAAACGACGTACAATGGTGGTATCAACGCGTTCGTGGCTAAGGTCGCGCAAGACATCGACTGCGATGGTATGCCCGACGACTGGGAAATCGCGCACGGCCTTAATCCGCAAAGTAACGATGCTGGTGGGGACCTCGATGCTGATGGATTCACGAATCTGCAAGAATACTTGCATGGCACGCTCCCCAATGATGCTGACACGGATGACGATGGCATGACCGATGGCTGGGAACACCAGTATGGCCTGAACCCGCTCGTTGACGATGCATCGGGTAATCCGGATAACGATGGCATCACGAATGTCGAGGAATTTAATCACGGAACAAGTCCTATTAGCAATGACACGGATGGCGATGGCATGGCCGATGGCTGGGAAATCGTGAACGCTCTCGATCCACTCGTGTGGGATTCGCAATTCGATCCGGACTCCGATGGGCTCACGAACCTGCAGGAATTCCAGCATTTGACAACGCCACTCAAAAGTGATTCCGATGACGATGGCATGCCGGATGGCTGGGAAGTCCAGCATGGAACGAACCCAATCGCCGACGATGCGAACGTCGATCTCGATGGCGATGGCTTGAGTAACCTGGCCGAGTACAGGCGTGGAACGGACCCCGCTACGAGGGACACGACCAACGACGATCGCGTCTTGCTCGGGTACAGCACGTTCCTCGGGGGTATAGCTTATGATGAAGGCCAAGGAATCGCCGTCGAAGGTGGCTACGCGTATGTGTCGGGCCGGACGTGGTCAAGCAGCATCCCCACGACGAGCGGCGTGCTCAACGCGTCATCCAATGGCGTTTCTGAGGGTTATATCGCCAAGCTATCGCTAAATGGCGCATCGCTGCTCTATTGTACGTTCATCGGTGGGTTAGCTGAAGACGGGGTTTGGGACATAGCTGTGGAGAACGGGTATGCATATTTCGTCGGCGACACGACGTCAGAAAATTTCCCGACCACGCCGGGCGCGTTCGACAGGAGTTATAACCCCATCATCGTCCCCCGCGCGTGGGATTTGTTCGTCTCAAAATTGAACCGTGATGGATCCGCGCTCGTTTACAGCACCTACCTTGGCGGTAGTGGCACGGAACATCCAACCGATATCGAGGTGGAGAACGGGAGCGCGTACGTTACCGGTTACACGCTTTCCTGGATGGATTTTCCCACGACACCTGGTGCATTTGATACATCATTTAACTGGGGAACAGACGTGTTCATAACGAAACTGGCTGCTGACGGTGCATCATTAATTTATAGCACGTTCGTGGGTGGAAGCAACGACGAGTGGGGAGGTGGCCTGGACGTGGAAAATGGCTATGCCTATGTCACGGGCACGACGTTGTCGGCTGATTTTCCCACGACGCCCGGGGCGTTCGACACCACGTACAACGGCAATGGAGATGAATTCGTCTTCAAGTTAAGCCGTGACGGCACGTCGTCGATCTACAGCACGTTCCTGGGCGGTTCGAGCAGTGAAATCTTTAGCAGGGTTGCCGTGGAAAGCGGGTGCGCGTACATTTGCGGGACAACCATATCTGCCGATTTTCCCGTCACGGATGGTGCGTTTGACACGATCTTTAACACGGGGCGGGACGCGTTCGTTAGCAAGCTATCGACCGGCGGGTCCTCGTTGATATACAGCACGTTCGTGGGTGGCACGATCACGGATGAAGCGAATGCCATCGCGGTTGAAAATGGATACGCGTACATCACTGGAAACACGAACTCCAGCAACTTTCCGGTCACGAGCGGCGCCTATGACACGACATGGAACGGCGGGTTCGACGCCTGGGCCATGAAACTCGACCTTGACGGCGCGTTGCCCAGCTACAGCACGTACCTGGGCGGAAGTGCAGCTGATGGAGCGAATAAAATCTGCGTGGAACATGATGGTGTATACATCATTGGAAACACGTATTCTACCACATATCCAACCACAGCGGGAGCATTTGACAGAACGGAAAACGGTGACGCTGATGCCTTCGTCACGAAACTGGTTTTGGACGAGGATAACGATGGCTTAAGCGATGATTGGGAAACCACGTTTGGCCAGGCAATTCCGTCTGCTGACCTCGATACCGATGGCATCTCGAACTTGCTTGAATATCAGCACGGCACGAGTCCTATCGATCCCGACACGGACGACGACGGCATGCCGGATGGCTGGGAAGTCACGAACACGTTCAACCCGCTCGTGAACGAGGCTGCCAGCGACGCGGATAGCGATGGCCTCACGAACCTGGCAGAATACCAGCATGGCACGAACCCGCGCAGCAATGATACCGACACGGATGGGATGCCCGACGGCTGGGAAGTCACGAACGCCCTGGATCCGGCCTTCAATGATGCTGGCCACGACCCCGATTTCGACGGGCTCACGAATCTCCAGGAGTACCAGCACGGCACGAACCCGAACATCGCAGATACCGATTTCGACGGCATGCCGGATGGCTGGGAAGTCACGAACACGTTCAACCCGCTCGTGAACGAGGCTGCCAGCGACGCGGATAGCGATGGCCTCACGAACCTGGCAGAATACCAGCATGGCACGAACCCGCGCAGCAACGATACCGACACGGATGGGCTCTCCGATGGAAACGAGATAAATATACATCATACAGATCCGCTTGCCGATGCCGATGCTGATGGCGATGGCCTCGATGATGCAGCAGAGATCAACATATATGGTACCAATCCGCACAACATCGACACCGATGGCGATGGTTTTTCGGATGGAGCCGAAGTAACTCGTGGGACAAACCCGCTGGATGCAGCCGACTATCCGGGGAGTGGTTCTGGAGGCTTTTTCGGATTGAACGGGAGCTTGCTAGGTTTCAAGTACACGGATTGGATCGTCATGGGCATAGGCATCATTGCGTTGCTCGCCATTTTCATGGCCATGGCACTGCACCGGAAGGACAAGAAGCTCATTGCCAAGCAAGCGAGGGAAAACGAGCAGCTCGCGAGCAAGCCAGAGGCGAAGAAAGGCGGGTCGCAGTACGTGGCAGAACCAGCTGTTAAGAGCGACTTGCCCCCCTCCCGCGACACCGCGGAACCCGCCGGGAAGGACGCACCCAAACCCGGTAGCAAGTGATTAGACCAATTATTCCATTTTTCCTTTTGTATCTTTTTTTTCTCGTTAACTGTGCGAGCTATACTCTATTTTTCTCATCCGTGTACATCCGCAAGAGCACTTGCTTGCTCCATTCGGTCTTGAGCAAGTCCTTCAAATTCGCGTCCTTGCGGTGAAAGAGCTGGTTTTAACCGTTAGTTGCATTGCACGGCCAGCTGTTTTATTCGCACGAGCGTTCGTGTCGCTTTTCGCAACGTGGCTATCTCCCGGGGCGCGATCACCGACGGTCGCAACCGTCCATCGCGGTGCGCAATCGTTATCCGCTTTGCATCGAGCTTGTCGGTCTTCTTGCCCTGCGTGTCCTTCGTCTGCTGCGGGTTCGCCAGCAATGCCGGTATATCACTTTCCAACAACGTGAAGAGCAACTTCACGTGATATTCCGATGTTGATTCCATTGCCACGCTCGTTACCTTGTACTTCTTCAACGTGGTGACGAGCTTTGCTATCCCTGCCTTCGTGTTCGCATACTCCTGCAAGTGCAAGATTGCCACGCCATCGATGATGCAACATTCGGCCATATCCTTGTGCATGTCGATTCCGCACACGTTCCCTTGCTTGCGCGCTCCATCGCCTTCTGCCAGGAGCGTAACCTTTTTTTTGTCACTCGTGCTAGATTTTCTTGGCATCGCGTTCACATCCTCATTCGTGATGCTTGGACCGGGACCCCGGCCCCGTGCTTGAATCAATTTATCTTGCGTGCTCGAAGCAACAAGCGGATGAACCGACTGCACGGGATGAAGTACCTAAGTAGCATCATTGATGAAGAGGATT
>JAUQYW010000282.1 GCA_030587525.1 Candidatus Sigynarchaeota archaeon
CGTGTTCACGATCAACATCCAAAATGATGCGCTGCTCGTGTTACTTTCCACCTTCATCGGCAGCGTCGTCGTGGTCGCGTCCTATCACGAATATCGCAGCACGCTCGTCCGCGTTCCCGGGACAAAGAAGACGAAGGCTAAGGGGTTACCTTCTGCACCAGTCATGCAACCGGCACCGGTTCAAGTTGCGATTCCTGCCCCGGCGACGGCCGTGCAACCCGAGGACAAGTCTTCTTGCGATGACGGGATTCCTGCATTCGAGCTGACCATGTTCGCGCCAGAGGTCTTGAAGAAAGTCGAGGAACTGCATGTCGATGAGGACATTCAAGACGAGATCTTGAATGAATTGAAAGACATCCCTCCGGAACAGAGGTTAAAATACATCGAAGACGTTTTTAGTGAAAACATCGATTTCGACGCCGCATACTAAACGTGCATTATCACCATGAGCGAACGGGATCCAAAGATCATCAGGGTTGAGGATGATGAAGAGAAGGAACCGGTTGAAACCGGGGATTATGGCTTCCAGCCTAGTCCACTTCAAGAACGTATCCTCAAGATTGCCCGTGAGCTCATGCAAAAACACTATATTCTAGATTCCCGGAAGCTCTATTATGCATGTGCTCGCGAGATCACGGAATCGGATAACGTTGACGTGATGAAGGCGATCGACGACCTCATTAGGAAAAAAGTGCTCTTTCCGGGCAAGGCGGTATCACGGGATGGTGTATTGAAGAACGAATATCGCAAAATGATTATCGACATCATCAAGGCGGAACCGGGCATCTATTTCTCCAGGCTCCGCGATACCATGAACATCGATTCGAACACGTTGATATGGCATCTAAAAATGCTTCAGAAATTCGATTTCATCCGCGCCGAGAAGGTCGGCAACAGCACTGTCTTTTTCGAGAAATTCCAGGACAAATCCATGGACCTCTTCTTCTTCTACATCCACAAGGAGAATTCCGCGGATATCTTCAAGCATCTCGTCACGAGCCCGGGTTTATCGTTTCAAGACCTGTTGAAACTCCTTGACCTTCCCCGCACGACCCTCGTACGAAAGTTGAAGGTGTTGATCGAGAACGGCTTGCTCGCCGTGGAATACACGTCGAACAGGATCACGGCGATAAACATTTCCCCGCAATTCAAGGAAGCATGCGTGAAATTCTTGTATAACATGTATTGGCAGCAAGGAAAGCCGGATTAGGCCTTATAACACGATGATTTTTCCCCGACTATTTTTTCGATTCTTTCCCTATCCGATGAGCGCAACTATAACGTGGCTCTCCGCAGCGAGCATCGCATAACTTTCCGTCGCCAATAACTAATCGATGATAACGATTCTTTTTTTGAGTCCTCGATCATGATGTTTATTATACAAATAATCGGAGAAACGATGTCATCATGGGTAAAAAAGCCGTAGAAAAGCCGGAACTCAAGCCAAGTCCCACATTGGAGCGAAAGGCACAACAAATGGATTTGCAGCGAAAGATCGATGCAAACATGGCACGGATCAAGCATAAGATCGCCGTGATCTCTGGAAAAGGGGGGGTAGGAAAAACGACGGTCGCCGCGAATCTTGCCATCAAGTTCGCGGAAACCGGGAATTCGACCGGCGCGCTCGACGTGGACATTACCGGGCCAAATCTCCACAAATTGCTTGCCGTGGTTGGACAGCCAGAGATGGATTCCGTGAGCAAGACCATCATCCCGCTCAATGGACCGCTCAACATCAAGATCATGTCCACCGCGTTCTTGCTCCCGGATGAAAATACGCCT
>JAUQYW010000290.1 GCA_030587525.1 Candidatus Sigynarchaeota archaeon
ATTTCCTTAATGGAGGCTGGTATTTGTTCAAGGGAATTTGCACATAGATCTAATTTTTCAAGATGGTATAGATTTTCTACGTTTTCAGGGAATGAAGTAAGACTATTGTGAGATACATCTAGTTCGATTAATTGCTTTAATCCACGAATGCTGTCTGGGAGATTCTCAATGAAATTTTCCGAAAGGTCTAGAAAATTCAGCGATGCAAGATTTTCGATACTAGCAGGTATTGACTGTAAATGATTGTGTGATATTTTCAACGTTTTCATTCGTCGACAATTGCCAATATCTATCGGTATTTCTTGCACTGCATTGTTTCTCAAGTCCAAGTAGCTCAAGAAATCTAGTTGAGTGATACTTGATGGGATTTCTCTTAGATTTCCTTGAGTAATGGATAGAGTACGAAGGTTCGCTAATTTACTTATATTATTCGGTAATTCATGTAAATTAGCTTCACAAAAGGCAAGTTCTTCCAGTTTCGAGCACGTCATCAATTCATTTGGTATCTGAATGGAACATGTGTCTATAATGTACAAACCTCTTAATTTCTGCAATTTTGAAATATCTGATGTTATTCTTGGATTTCCACCCCAAAAATGAAAGAGTGTTAAGTATTCCAAGTTCGGAAAATTACATAGAGAACCGAAATCTAGGACATTTCCTACGCAGAGAAACTTCATGCTGGTGCAATTGGAGATAGACCCTGGAAAAGATGTTAAATTAACATTGTATAGACCAATAGCTTCTATATTATGGAGCCGCCCAATAGACACGGGAATTACGTCGACAAAGACCTTTTCATCATCTGAATTAAATTTTGAAAAGATGTACAACTCCCTAATTTCTCCATTCTCCGTCATAGCATAGATATTTGAGTCGTGATATTCTTTTTCTTCCAAAAAGCGAAGTGAAATGCTGTAACTGCTCTGCATAAAAGCGATGTATCTGTAATATTCCGATTTTTTATCGAGAAAGTTGTCATCCCAAAATTGTTGAACATATGCATTTACAGCTACATATTCCTCTATTGCTCTTGATTGCTTGGATCTATCGATAGGAATAACCGCTAATTGTAAAAATTGACCTAATTCCATGAGGAACTTATAATCATTCTCCTTGAGGTCGATACCGTTAATGGAAAACGGCTCTTTTCTCTTATTTTCCTTTTCGGCCACAGTCCGCCGCTCCATTCGAATTATGCAAACGTGGATATGAATATTGTTGATTAAGGTCTTTAAGTTTATATTAGTGACTTTTTTGCAGCAGCTCGTCCTTTGCTTCGTACGGTGCAGTTATGCTTCACGTGAAAATAGGGATCGGCACGAGATTCAACAGGATGATGATTTTTTCGAAGAAAAAGAAGGTATAGATTCACGCCGGATCCTTGGCCGGCAGCACCCCGAGCACGCGGGCGAGCGCCTCTGACTTCGGCGTGAAGCTCGTGGTCGTCAAATCGACCGGCTGCTTGTGCCACGCGAACACGACGTGATCCACGTGGAGCCCCGACCGCGCGTCCTTCTCCCACGCGGGCAAGTACGCGCAAGGCCGCATGCCGACCGCGAGGAACGCCTCCTGAAAGGTCGGTCTATTGGCCGGCGCGTGGCCCTCGATGTACTGCACGCCCTTGGCTTGCAGGTACCCGAGCAAGAACGCCAGCAGCACCTGCGCCGTCGCCGCTTTCGTGCAATGGGTCTCCATGCTCTCCGCGTTCATACATTGCTTGTTGACGGCGACGCTGATCGACTCGCCGGTCTTCTCGCATATGAACGTGTATGCCGTGTACCCGTATTTTTTCTCGAACGGCTCGATGTCGACGATCGCCTTGCAGCGTGCCTTGGACGGGGCCGGTGTTTCCACGACCTGCAAGTCATCCTTCCGCATTGGTCGGTGCATCGACTTGACCTGCTCGTACAAGGGCACGAGTTCGGGCACGATGCGCACCTTGTTGTCGCGGGTCGCCCACGCGCTGCTCGCGTAGACCGCCATGAGCACCGGCGTCTCGCGCCGGTTGAAGAACACGTCCTTGCTGGGCAAGATGCCGATGGGCTGCAACCCGATGGTCTCGCAGACCGCTTGTGGCTTGACGCCGTCGCTGCGGGTCTCGGACCAGACCAGCCTGACCTTGCCGGCGTTGCACTTCAAGAAATCCTGGAATGCCTCGCCGAACAGCCGGCTTGCGCCGCCCCGGCCTTGCCAGCCCGGGCGCACCATCATGCCGCGGGAGTAAGCCCGCCCGTGCACGCCATCGATCGTCGCCGACACGCAGCCCGCGATTTCCTTGCCGCGGGTCGCATCCTCGACCACATACCACCCGCTGTGGCCGCCCGTCATGTCCTTGTTGAGATAGAGGGCGTCCGTGTATTCCTGGTAAGTGTAAGTCCCTCGATATACTTCCTGGTAAATGTTCTGGATCGCCGCCACGTCGCCGGGCCGCGCATGCCGGAGCGATGCCCAGTCTCGCGCCGCCGGGGCCGCGATCGCTGCAGTTTTCGTGATTGCCATGTGAAATACCTCGGTCGAAAAGTATCTCGGAAGAACGAGGGTTCCATATAAAGAAAAAGAATTTGAAAAAGCGTGGCGAGGGATGTTGTTATACTCGGCGGGTGTGATTTTTACTAAATATCGACAATTAATTCAATGTCTAACCGATCTGTGTGAAAAATTATGTCGTATCGAGTTATTGTGTTGACAAAAATTAAAATACTTGTATTATATTGGCATTGCATGGAAGTTTCTTTCGTAAATAATAGAAGATGCGAATTTGCGCGGTGGAAAACATATAATGACCAACAGAAAGATTAACGATTTCACATATGATATTGGTAAGGAATTAACCATCTATATGGAAAAAAATAAGAATGCGCCCGATCATCGTGTAATCACCAATCTACGCGTAAGATTGTTGAATTTCTTCATTAAGGTGAAAGGAGAGGATTATTTCTTTACAAAAGAACTTCAAGCATTAAACAGCGGAGATCCCGAAGTCCTTTTTAATTTAATTAGACGGATCACCACAGCTTTCTCTTTTCCCGTGTATCAAGATATCATACCTTATAGAAAATATGAGAAGATGATTAATCAGTATTTTCGGGATAGAATAAAACGACTCGCGCCGCTCCTTTATGGAATCAATCACGTTTTACCCCTACGCATCTTCTGGCTTGCTGTTAAAGAAGAATGGGATGGAAATGAAGATAAACATTCATTCGTGGCAAACTTTTTAACGGATGATGTTAATTTCGAGATTTCTTGTTCTGAAAAGCACATTGATAAAGTAACTTCCGCGTTATACTTGAAATGGAAGAATTATTTATCCGAAGTATTTTTTATGCCCAATTTTGAACGATTAAGTCTTGATTTCTTTAAGAAATTGTCCGATATTGGTGAAATCGGGGAAAATCTGGTCGCGTTATATGAAATGAGTTTAAGGGGAGGGAATACAGATCTTCTCGCCATGGTTCATAATCCATCTCTTGATATCATCGATTTTTCAAGCCAGATTGAGAGAGCGTATGCACACGAATATAATATATTTGAACGCTTAGCGATGATGATCGCAACTGAAATTGGGAAAATTGAGAATAAATGTTATAAAAAAATAACTGATTTCTTTATCATTAATGACGAAAAGGGGAAACCGGGACTGAGAGCTGGGAATTTATACTTGATTTCACCTGATGGAAAATCCATTAACACGATTTTGTGGCACATAATCCATGTTAAAAATGGGTTTGTATCCCACGAGCTTTATAAATTCTCACCGGATCGAACCAAAATAATTATGAAAGATGAGGATCCGCAACATCGGCCGACATATGAACAAGCATTTACCAAGGCTGAACTATATAATCTTTTTTATGATCTGGGTTTGTTGACCTCCGGATTCAAAAGATTAGGTCAATTCTTTATTTTCCTTAAAATTCAGATAAAGGGTCAACAACAGAACCGAGCCCAGCGTAGAAAAAAATGATTTTATAGAATGCCACAACAAATGGCAATCTCCAAAACCTTGGCAAGGCACGCAGGGCAGTACAGCGGTGAAAGCTCGCCGTCCACGTCAGCTTCGCTCGCCAAGGCATCCAGTTTTATCATGGCCTCGCCGATGACCTCGTGGCGTGCCGCGATTGGGCTCCCACAGGCCATGCATCGATGATTGAACAAGGCCGTGGTGTCGTCAGGTGATATCACGATATCACTCCTCCATCCCGGCATCGCTGCTGTACGCGAGCATGGCGATGCCGCCTTTTAACTGGTCGATGCACCGCCCCGTGTGCTGCACCTTCATTTTCTTGGCGATGGCGAGCACCCGCGCGTTCTTTTCTTGCGTCTCGAAGAAGATGCTCATGATCGTCTTGTCCTTCATGATGTCTTGCAGGTACTTCTTCGCGTGCAAGAGCACCGCGGTGCCCAGCCCGGCGTTCTGGTAGGGCGGGCGTATGACCATGCCGAGGACGGCCTTTCCCGGGAGGTACGGCGACGTCGTGAAGGAGACCCAGCCGAGCAGCGTGCCGTCGGGAAAAAACAAGCCGACGAACCGCGGCTCCATGGCGAAGGGGTAGATCGATGCCAGCCAGCGCCGCGGGTTATTGCCCTTGTACCGCGCGATCGTCGTGATGTCGCCGGCCTCGTGCGCGGCCATGATGTCCGAGAGCAGTTCGTGCGCGCCTGCGTCGGTCCAGGGCTCGATCTCGCGGGCGATGATCGGGCGACCGAGGTTCACGCTTTCCTGGAACAGCAAGGGCTTCTCGTGGCCGCCGGGACGCGTTATGAGGCTCGGCTTGCGGTCATCGGTCGGTAGAAATCGTGGTGCTGGTCGGATCGATTGCTCGCTCATAATAGTACCGAAAAATTAAAGCATTTAAGGAACAATACTAGCGCGCTTATGTTGTTTGGACCATTCGCGGGATTCTCCGCAGCCACGCGCCGATCTTCCCGGGCAAGATTGGCTCGTGGTGGTTCAACCACTCGTTCCCGATGGTCGATTCTCGCTCGTCGGGTCTCGCGTAGATGACGTGGGTTTTCGACGGGACATCCTTGTCGCACATGAAGAACAAGCGGTTGATCGCCCCGCGGCATTCCATGACGAGGGGATGCAGCGCGCCGCAACCAGGGCATGGTTCTTCCCGATCCGGTGCCGTGCTTGGCTCGTACAGCCACGGCTTGCCGCCATCCAACAAGCGAACACGCGGCGTGCCGTCGAACATGTCCGCGACGCCGCCCTCCGTGGCCTTGACATAAAAGTATTGCAACCCACCCTCCGTGGTCGCGGGCTTGCCGATGCGGCGACACACTTCCGCCTCGAACCACGCGTCCGTCAATTCATTCACGATGGGCAGCGACCGCTCGTAGTAATCCTTCACTATCCACCTGAGCGCAATGCGGTCGTCGATCTCGCCCGGCGCGTCGCTTTCTCGTTTTTTCTTTACCATGGTAATCACCAATGAATGCTCTGATAGCCAATCGGGAAATTATGCAATTAAAGCATCGCATCTTAACAGCGAATGAAATTTTTCCCCATCACGTATAATAAAGGCTTGGAACTCGATAGTATCAGCATCGACTTGAGATCACCATGATCAATCTCGATGCGTCGGGACGAAATAAGGTGGCATCCGTGGACATCCGAAAACAGTACGAGCTCAAGGCGAAGGAGATCATAGGGGACCGGTCGAAAACCGAGGAGGAGTACGATAACGAGGTCTTGGACGGGCTCAAGAGTGGCTGCAACATCAGAAATGCAATCGCACGGGCGAACGCGAAGTACCCGGCCGAGGCCTTGGCGGTCGATGCAAGCAACGAGCAAGACGTGGCCAGCCATTACGAGTTCTTGCTGGAGCACGAGAAGATCATGAAGATGGCGCGGCGCTAAAGGGACGTGCCGGTTAACAAGTGATTTTATAGCAATCGGCGCTCACCGAAGGTTCGATGACGAGCAGGATACTGATCCGCTTCCCGGCCGAGCCGGTGCAAGTGAAGCAGTCATTCTTCCCGATGGAGGCACGCGCGGATCTTCCTTGTGCCTTGTACCACGAATGCAAGGCGGCAACCGACGGGGTGTACTTCCTCTGTTTCGGGGGGCAACGCGCTGGCACGGCCATATCCGAACTCGAGCTGTTCGGCTTG
>JAUQYW010000303.1 GCA_030587525.1 Candidatus Sigynarchaeota archaeon
GCTCGTGGATGACCGGAATGAAGGGTTCGGGCAAATTTATGGAGAATGTGCCCTCGTTCATCGGTGATGTGGGAGAATCTTGTCCTTTCACGGACACGTCCGTTATATTCTTATGATATTCCATAATATTCTACCCTCATTAATCGCTTATATTAAGCCAGAACTCATGACTCTTCGGTATAATATTAAAGATCGGGGTCTAATGTCCCAGATCATACGCATTAATAATGGGTGTCATTAGTTCTGGGTAAGAGGCCTCGTCTTTTTCAGACAATTCTATATTCCCTATTATTGATTTAAACTTTTCGTAACTTAATTAGATTTGTTGCTATCAATTGGTATAAAACAAGAATTTCCGCGCTTCAATGTGTATTTTTACTATTCTCAATGCTTTAATATGACTTGATATAACATTGTTCTTAATTCACGAGATTTTCTCTGAAAAATCACGATTCTATACAATATCCTTTACATCGACATAAAACTTTAAAGACCGAAACAAGGCGACGAAAATGTCCAAGAAAACGCTGCGAGACACTTATACCGTTAGAAAATCCGGTCGGTCGCTTCAATTCACAATAAATCCGAATATTGTAGAAGAATTAAAAATACGAGAGGGAGAAATTTTTCAAATCTTGTTATTCAAGGTGAAAAGAGCTAAAACTGGAGAGATAATCGAAAATATTGCGGAATGGTTTCCCGCCAAACTCTCGACGAAAGGGACATCTAAAAGAATTACTATCAAGGCGCAAGTCGTGAAAAACTTAGATTTAAAGGAAGAAGATTCTATAAGCATAGAAATTTCTAAGGAACTTTAATATATTGATTGATTCTGATAGAGTGATTTGATCAATCCCAAGGGTATTCACCCTTGCCGCGTCGTCGTCTTCTCCAGGGGGCAAATCGTCGAGGTCGTCCCCGGTTTTACGTGACATACATTGACAATGGTCGTACTCTTTGATAAATTGAGCTTCCATGCGGTATCTCCGATGTTTAAATGGACAAGAATTAACGATAATGCATGCAACGGTCATTTATGAAAAATGAAACGTTCGACGGCACGTTCCCGTTCAAGCCCCGGTTCAAGAAAATCAACGGCTTTAATATGCATTACGTTGACGAGGGCAACGGGGAGCCCATCGTTTGCTTGCACGGTATGCCGACGTGGGCATATTTGTACCGCGAGTTCATAACTAAATTATCTGGCAAATACAGGCTTGTCGTTCCGGATCATATGGGCTTCGGTAAAAGCGATGTACCTGAAGATAAACCGTATCGCATGGCCCAGCACGTCGATAACTTGAGCAAGCTGCTCTTGGCACTCGACTTGAAGGACATCAACCTCGTGGTGCACGACTGGGGCGGTCCAATTGGGTTCGGGTTTGCAGTCGATCATCCTGAACGCATCAAGCGCCTGGTCATTTTGAACACGTCGATAGGGGTCACTCGAGAAGGTACACATTTGTGGTATAGTGACATCGAAAAAAACGGCGTGTATGACGCCTTTTTTTCGAATATGAAGGAAAATGCAGCCAAGCTCTTCAGCATGGCTGTTTTCAACCAGGATCGGATCACTCCCACCATGCTCAAGGCATACACGGCGCCGTTCCCCGACGCGTCGTATTGCAAGGGCACCCTGGCCTTTCCGCAGGATATTCCGGTCGGGTTCTCGCACCCGAGCGCTCCTGCCATGTTACACGTTAGGGATAACCTCGGCAAATTGGCGGGCAAGCCAAAAATTGCCATCTGGGGCATGCAGGACATCGTGTTCCCACCGCAATTCATCGACCGGTGGAAGAAATTCTACCCCGATATCAAGGTGCACGAGGTCGCAAACGCGTCGCATTTCCTGCAAGAAGATGCGCCGGCCGAGATCATCACAATAATCAAAGATTTTTGCAAATAAAATGCTTGATCATCTTGTTTTCCAATCATAAATAAAAAAAGAATCGAGAGAAATCGAAAAAAGATTAATTTTTTCCTTCCATAATCTTGGCTCGTTCTTTCAAAATATCCGACACGGTTGTAACATCCCTCTCTACATGTCTAAGGCAGAAGAGCCATAGCGTCGTACCGCCCAAGCCTATCAATGCCAAGACGAGGACTGTTAGTTGATAACTCTGATTGAAGGCCGAGAGAAGGAAACCCGCAATAATCACCCCGATCCCACCGCTCAAGATTTCCAGGAAGGAATTTGCCGACGCCACGGCACCTTGAGCTTCGGGTAGATTGAGTTTCTGCAGAAGCGGGCGCTGGTTGATGAAATACAAGCAAATGAATACTTGCACGGCAAAATACAAAAAGCCGAGGATCCAATAACTCCCGTGGCTCAACACCGAGATGATATTATTTCCTTCTATAACATCAAGTTCCTCAATAGGAACTAGAAAAGTGGCAAGAGAAATACCGCAAAAAACGACCAGCGACGAAAAAATGATCTTCACGCGGTTTTTAATATCCTTTTTACCGTAATTGTCAGAGATCTTGGCGAGGCCGAGGGAACCAACGATTAATCCCGGCACGCCGAAAAAGACAACTATCAAGCTAATGGTTAACGGGGTTAAATTGTGAGGTGCTGATTCCAAGTACGGATACGCCAAGAACAGCGGGACCGAGCTCACGATCTGCGTGAATAAACCTTCTATAAGGGCGTACAAATTCGACGGCGAGAACATTGTCGTCCTGAGAGTTTCCTTGTTTAGCTTGTACTTGTAAATGGCACTATTCATTCTCAAGATGCTATGTAATTCATTTCTCTGCGCGCCGCGCTTCGGTTCCTTTCCTTTTGTTATGACGAGCGAAGCAACGATCATGCCCGCAAGACCGGCACCCAAGAAATATTGTTGCCAAAACATCTTGAAGACGGCTGCACAGATAATCGTGGCGACAACCGTAACCAAGTATTGGAGCATGTCTCGGAGGCCAAAGAATTGGGATCGCTTGTCCTCCGTGATGATATCATCAATATATGATATCATGACAGGGGTTTCCGCTGTAAACAATTCCCTGAATAATATGAAGACCAGGAAGAATATGAACGACAGCGGTCCGAGGCCTGACGGCACGAACGTGCATAAAAAGAATCCAAGGGCAGAGCCACCATGAGTAATCGCGAGTAACACCTTCCGCGAATATCTATCGGCAAGGATGCCGTAAGTGAGCTTGGAACAAGCCCCAATGATGAACATTAACCCATAGCAGAGAGCAAGCTCTTGATTGTGAAAGATTCCATCATTCCAGAAAATCCCTGATAATACCAATATATTCAGCGTGAACCAAGTTCCTGGAGCCTGGAATGGAATAACCCCGGCCATCAGAAACAATGGCCACGTTTCGTGAATCTTTAAAAATCCAAGCCCTTTTTCATTCGGTTCTGGCTTTTGATCTTTGTCAATTTTCTCCATATCTAGTTCCCCTTCTATAAACTATTATCTTGAGAATAAGGTACTCTATTACGCAATTTAAAGGTATAGAAGAGGAACTTTTAGCATCAAGGTTTAATTCTTCTTTGAATTTATTTCCTGGCCGAAGGCAACCGGTTTGTCCGTTCCGATGCGGAAAAGTCCCTTGCAAATCAATTCTGCGGAAACGTTTGCGCCTGCTTTTTCCAATTCTTCCCGCATTATGGATATGGTCTTTCCGGTGAAAAGTCTACAAGTTAAAAAAATGTAAGCGGTCTTGCCTTTTAACCCCGTGCACTTTTTCACGTAAGTATTGAAGATCACTGGGGGTTGACCCCCATGAACCGGCATCCCTATGCACACGATGTCGTACGGCGACAGATCGAAAATTCGTTCGTTTGCGTTCAAGGAACTCCAGTCACCAGACGCGATCCGGTCGTGGTTTGCTATCAAAGTTCGTGCATTGCCCATATACTTGATCGGTTCAATGTCGACAGAGAGATTTCCGAGCTGAGCTGCGATCGTTTCTGCAACTCGTTTCGTGCGCCCACTGATAGAGAAATAGATGATGATTGCTTTCATGAACGTAACTATGATAATTATCGATTTAAATCTACTCGATTTTGTTTGATTCTTTCCTCATCGAGGCTATTTCCTTTAATTGTTAAAAAGAGACCATTCTCGACCACCCACGACACGATGGCAAAAAACACGAGCCACTCGACTAGCTCGGTCGGGATGGCGAATAACAAGGCGAAAAATCCCGCGACTGCAAAACTCGTCCACGCTAGAAACCGCGGCAATCGCTTGCTATCATGCATAGCTTTGCCGAAGCACACGCAGAACAGTAACCCCCCGAGGAAAAAAATGCCCGCGAAGATGAAATGCGGGATTCTCGTTGGAATATCCATGGAAAAGACGCCGCAAAGTGACAAGCCAGCGCAAGCAGCGAATGAAAAAAAGCGCGCCCAAACGAGGGATTTTTTTGCAGTGCTCACCCGGCCAAGAGCAAGAAATAGCGCTTGAAAGAATGGCACGGCAATGATGCCCGCAAGGATCAATCCCGCGTCGAAGAGTAACGGCAAGGGGGATTCAATCGAACCGAGCTGGCTGGCCGAATAGATGCGTATATCAAAACCGGGGTAGAACGCCATTGCCACCATGATAAATGAAACCCCGATGCCCATGGCTACCAAGGCGAGCATGCCACCGAGTCGTACAGCGAGGGGATTCCTTGGCTGGACAAGGATTATTACCATGTCCGATGCAAATATCCCGGTTTTTAAAAAGGGATTCCGAGAAATCCCGGTTGAATCAAGGTATTGTCGCCTCCAAAAAATGCGCAGCGATTATTTATGGCACTTTTGAGTGGAATTCAACCTATAATAATTCCCAGATTGAACTGGTGTGTATGGTAAACCTAAACGATTTGGCAAAACTTAAGGTTGGCAAGACAAAACGCTTCTCCTCTTACGACACGACGGGAAGGAACGCGGACTCGTGGCGCATCAAACCCGGTGAAACACGGGTTCTAGCTGATATAAAAGGGCCCGGGTGTATTACCCACATTTGGATGACCCAAGGTAACCATTATCGTGAAGTGTTGCTCAAGATCACGTGGGATGATACCCCGTATCCGAGTATTTTCGTTCCACTCGGCGATTTCTTTTGCCTGGGGCATTCGATCGTGAACTCCTTTCAATCGTTGCTATTCACGGCATCGACAAACCAAAATAACAAGTTCAACTCCGGCTGCGCGCTGAACTGTTACGCCCAAATGCCGTTCAAGAAGCGTGCCCTCATCGAGATCATCAACCAGAGCAAGGAAGAACACAATCAATACTTCTATGTTGACTATGAAACCTACGATGACGAGACGCAAATCGAGGGCCTCGGGTATTTTCACGCGGAGTTTCACAGGGAAAATCCCTTCGGTGGCTGGGGTCATGAAATCCCTCCCAACACGCCCGAAGCCGACATCGCCAACAAGGAACGGCTGGCATGGGATAACAATTACGTCATCCTCGAAACCAAGGGTCGAGGCCATTACATCGGCTTCAACATGAGCATCACGAATTTCATCACGCCGAACTGGTGGGGCGAGGGGGATGATATGATCTGGGTCGACGGGTACAAGTGGCCGCCAGACTTGCACGGGACCGGCAGCGAGGATTGCTTGAACCAGGCCTGGGGAATGCAGCGAAATGCATTTTTGCATAACGGGAGCTCGATCTACGAGACCGACACGGGCGGATACCAGTCCAGCTACAATCTTCACATCGAGAATCCCGTGCGATTCACGAAGGAGATCAAGGTCACCATCGAGCACGGCCACGGGAACCACTTGCGGAACGAGGTGAGCAGCGTCGCATACTGGTATGCTGAAAAGCCGACCCGCATCAAGGATCCCCCCGCGGTCGAGAAGCGCATGCCCGTGCTCAAGGTCGACAGGAAATGGGTGTATGATCCAAGCAACCAGATCACGAGTCGCGAGATCCCGCTCAATGACGAGATGCAAAAGATGAAGCGACACTGGAAGGCGCGGAACTTTGGCGGATACATTGATGTGAAAGGAACGCTTTTGCTCGATGAGGAAGGCCTGGTTTGCGTGGAGATGCAGATCACCCGCGAAAACCCGATCTTGTACAAGATCCCGCTCGCGGATATCCTTGAAGATTTCATTCACAAGGAAGTCACGATGGAAATACATGCCGAAGAAGGCAATCGAAAGTATCCCGGCATCCTCGTCGTTCAAGCAAATGGCAACTTGGCGATCGAGACCCGGAAAGAAAAAGCTCGTGCAAGCACTTCTCAAATCGTCGTTGGCGATCTCTTGAAAGGATTTATGAATCAAAAGATCGATGTTGAAGCGATCATCGATTTTGATAGGTTTGACGAGGCATCGGGAAAACTTGCTATCTTCAAAATCGATATCCAAATCGCAAAGTGATCCGTTTTCTCACGATTGCTGCATTTCATGAATGATGGCTTTTTGATGGCCTTTTTATCTTTTCTAGACCACGAAAAAACCGAAATGAATTAAACCAGCTTTTTACATGTTTACATGATGGAATTTCAGCTCGACACGTTTTTGAAAATCCAGCGAGACCTTGCGGTCCAGCTGAGCGGGATCTCGGATCTCGAAGAGATTTACAAGGTTTGCTTGGAAACTATTCTGGGATTTAGTCAATTTGATGGCGGCAGCATTTATTCAGTCGATCATCCTGGAAAATACAATTTGGTTTATCAAATCAACATTGCAAAGGATATCCTTGCCAGGCACGAGGCAATCCCCCGGAGCGATATGGCGATGAAGGGCATCATGGGCGGCGAGCCACTCTACAAGGAAACACTTCAAGAAAGTGGCCCGAACGTAGAGGACTTCCAATCAATGGCAATATTGCCCATCATGCACCAGAATGCTATTGTTTCTTTAGTTCACTTGGTCTCCCGGAAATCGCCAATGATTCCCGGCGAGATACGAAAATCCTTGGAAATCGTCGCCGTTCAAATGGGAAGCGCGATAGTTCGTGCCAAGGCTGAGAAAGCGCACATTGAAAGCGAGGAAAAGTTCCGGAATATATCTGAAGAGATTACGGACGGCGTTGCTGTTGTCGTCGATAACAAGCACGTGTGGGTCAATGCGGCTTTCTGCAAGATTTTTGGATATACCCGGGAAGAATTAATTGGCAAAGGTCCCGAGATGACGGTCGCGCCCGAGGACATCCCGAAGGTTTTAGAAAGCGCGAAACGCGGGCTATCGGGTGAACAGATACCGAGCCGGCTTGAAATCAAGGGTATCAGAAAGGACAAGTCCCTCGTCGACCTCGAAGTCACCGGGAAAGTTATTCGTTATAATAATGCGCCGGCCATACAACTCGTCGTTCATGATATAGGGGACCGGAAAAAAGTCGAGGAGGAATTGCGATCATCCGAGGAAAAATATCGATTGATTTCTGAAAATTCGAATGACATCATCATGGTAATTGATGAAAAGCTGCAAATATATTATGTAAACGAAAATGCGCTCTTGAAATGGTTGGGTTATGATGCTCAAACAATCGGAGCGAAGCCTATCAAGGAATTGATCCACCCCGAGGATTTTCCCGATGCAATGGCAAAGATTCGCCAAGGTTTTGCTGAAATTGGTACTTTCAAACATAAAGAACTTCGTTTCTTGAATAACAAGAACGTCTACATTTGGTTCGATGTGGAGGGATTGGCGTATATTGATCCTAAGGGATCGAAGCGCCTCTTGGTAATAGCTCGAGACATCCAGGCGAAAAAAGAGCAAGAGATACAGCTCATGCAATCGGAGGAAAAATACCGGCTCATCGCGGAAAATTCGAGCGACTTGATTTTCTTGTATGACAAGAACTTGAACATTCTCTACGGGAACGAGCAAGTTCTTGGAAAAAAGCTCGGGTGGATGTTAGAGGAATACCGTAAAATGAAATTGAATGATATAGTGCACATGGAAGATATCATTTCCCTGCTATCCGCGTTTAATTACGTGAAGACGCACCCTATCACAAACCAGCAGCGAGAAATTCGGCTGCGGAACAAGCTTGGGCAATACCGGTGGTTCAATGCGGAATGCTCGTCCTATACCGATCCAACGGGACAGCTCCGCATCCTGTTTATCGGGCGAGATATCCACGATCGAAAGCTTCAAGCGTTGCGACTCAAGGAATCCGAGGAACGCTATCGATTGATCAGCGAAAATGCCAGCGACATAATTTTCGTGCTCGACAAGAATCTCGACACGGTTTATTGCAATGAACGAGCACTTCTGAAGAAGTTAGGATACTTGTCATCGGAATTCACAAAGTTTCCCACGAAAGAACACATCCACGCGGAAGATTTCGATGCGGCAATCGACACGATCAAGGAATTGTTAAAGAAACCTGGCACGTTGGCCAAGCGGGAAATCCGCGTAAAACACAAGAACAGCAGGTATATCTGGCTCGATATTGAAGCCACGGCATACATCGATGAAAAAATGGAGTTGAAGCTTCTTCTAGTTGCCCGTGACGTGCAAGAGAAGAAAGAAAGCGAGCTGAAGCTCGTAGAATCCTTGGAACGATTCAAGATTATCGCGGAGAATATCCAAGATGGTATCACCATCATCAATCAAAAAGGGGAGATGGAATACATTAACGATGCCGTGAAAAGCTTTGGTCTAGATCCAAACAATTTAACAGGCAAAAATGCTACTTTCTTGATGCAGCCAGAGGATTTGCAGAGGACTGTATCTTTATTGCAAGAATGCTTTCAAAAAGGAAAAGCGATGGGCGTGTTCCGAGTTATGAATCCTGTCACGCGTGAAACCCGGTGGTACGAGACGGTCGGCAATTCTTTTCACGACAAGGACGGGAATATCCGTGTTCTCACGATATCCCATGACATATCCGGACGGCAAAAGATCCAGGACCTTCTGGAGTCCGAAAACAAGTTGTTGAAAGAGATCGACGAGATGCGGAAAGATTTCGTGCTCAATGCCACGCACGAGCTGAAAACACCACTTTCCATCATCATCGGGGCTGCAGATTTCCTGTCGAAATATTACAGCGAGATTCCCGAGCAGAAACGAATGGAATTCTTGAATAGCATTCGAAAAGGTTCCATTCGACTCAAGCAGCTCATCGAAAACTTGCTCGACTACTCGCGTCTCGAATCCGGGCGCCTCCAGCTCCAACAACTTGAAGAAACCGATCTCGTGGAGCTCGTGCACAATTCTGTACAAAACCTCTCGTATCTGATCAATCGTCGTCAGCAAGAGATCATCTTGAACCTCCCGAAGTTGATTATGGCCAATGTCGATAAATTTCGTATCGAACAAGTCATCGTGAACATGATCTCCAACGCGGTCAAAAACACGCAGCCCGGAGGAAAGATCGTTATCGACCTGGAAAGTATAAGTGACCAAGTGCAATTTGCTGTCAAGGATAATGGCGTTGGATTGACGCGGGAGGAGATGACCCGTCTTTTCAAGAAGTTCAGTAAAATCGAACGCGCGGGTGTCAATGCCGATATCGACATTCAAGGCACGGGTCTCGGGTTATTCATTGCCAAGGAAATCATAGAGATGCACGGCGGGAAGATATGGGCCGAATCCGAAGGGAGAAACAAGGGGAGTAGGTTCATCTTCACCGTGCCCGTTTCCGGTCTCGCGAAGCCAAGAAATACCGATAGCAATCCCGCGGAGGAATGACGTACTTTTTTTGGATAATCCTTGTTAATTATGGCGACATTGCTGGCATCAATACCCGATGGCACAGCCATCCGACCGGGGATCCGAGCCTGCCCATAAAATGCCTGAAGTCGGGTCGCGCCGGATGATCTGCCCCCGGCCGAACACGGAACGGCCAAACCCAGAAACGATCTTGATCGGATGTCCCATTTCATTTAATTTATCTCTTGTCGCAGCGGGAATACTTTCTTCGAGCAGCACCGCGCCGCCAGCAGTTCCACTCTCGATGCAGAATCTCGGCGCGTCGAGCGCCGCCTGTGGATCGTACTCGTGTTCCACCATCCGGCAGAAGACTTGCACGTGGCCTTGTGGTTGCATGAAGCCTCCCATGACGCCGAACGCGGCCCAGAGCTCCCCATTTTTCGTTGCCATTGCTGGAATGATCGTGTGATAAGGCCTTTTCTTTGGTTCGAGCCTATTCGGGTGCTCTGGGTCGAGAGAAAAGTTGCTGCCCCGGCATTGCAGCACGAACCCCGTGCCCTTCGGCACGATGCCGGACCCGAAAGCCTCGTAATTGCTGTTGATGAAGCTGCACGCGTTGCCCTCCTTGTCCGCGGCACACAAGTACACAGTGTCCGAAGAATGGGTGGGCGAGCCGTGAGCGAAATCCAGCGTTGCTGCATTTTGATTGATGAGATGGCGGCGGTTTGCCGCGTAATCTTTCGATAACAAGCCCTGGACTGGCACCCGGGAAAAGGTTGGATCCGCAACGAACCACCGGGTATCCGCGAAGGCGAGGCGGATGCTCTCGATGAGTAAATGGTAATATTCCGGCGAGTTGGGTTCCTTGCCCGCGAGGTCGAATTCCTCCAGGATGTTGAGCGCGATCAACGCCGTGATGCCTTGGCCATTTGGCGGGATCTCGTAAACATCGATGCCCCGGTAGTTGGTCGAGATCGGCGTGTCGAAGGTGCTGCGATGGGCCTTCAAGTCATCCAGTGTGATCTTGCCGCCCGCTTGCTGCTGCGTATCGACGATGGTTTTTGCTATCCAGCTCTCGTAATAACCCGCCTTCCCATGTTCCGCGACTTCCTTGAACACCTTGGCGAGGTTCGGGTTCTTGAAGACTTGCCCAGGCTCCGGCGCCGCGCCATCCACGAGCAATTCTTTACCGTGAGCGGATCTCTTGAGCTTGCCGACGCCCGTGCTCCAGGCGAGTGCAATCAGCGGTGCAACTGGATGTCCCTGGGTGGCGATGCGAATCGCGGGTTCCAGGACTTCCTTGATCGACAATTTACCATGTTTCTCGACGGTATCGACCCAGCCCGCGGCAGCGCCAGGAATGGTGACCGAATGCGGGCTGGAACTCGGGATGGAATTGCCCTTGATCCCCGCGCTCAGCGCCACGTCGATCGTGAGCCCGGCTGGTGCCCGGCCGCTACCATTCACGCCGAACACGGTCTTCTTTTCCGCATCGTAGAACAGTGCAAAACAATCGCCCCCGATCCCCGTGGACATCGGTTCGGTGACATTCAGCACAGCCGCGCATGCGACCGCTGCATCGGCAGCGTTTCCCCCCTTCTGTAAGATTTCGATACCCGCTTGCGATGCGAGTGGTTGGCTCGATGCGACAATACCGTTCATAGCCAATACAGGCGAGCGACGGGATTCCGTCTTGAAAAACTCCTCGAATCGAAATTCCACCATAGTTTAATCCACCGGTTTCCATTCATCGACGAGCATGTGGTATTCCGTATACGGCTCGCTTTTTGCTGCTCCAGGGCGCTTGGAACCGCCTTTAACTGCGATGATCTTTCCCGTGATGCTGATTTTTCCTGCATGTGCGATCGTTGTTCGTGCATAGATAACGATCTGGTTCTTGTCTTCAAGGTCAAAGTAGTAAATGTTGGGATGTGTCTTCACCGAGGCAATCATGTGTTGCCAAGGAACATCCGATATTTTTCCGATTAACGTGGTTTTTTTATCCACGAATTTTGAGAGATCCACTCGATTCACCGCGATATCATTTCATTATCTTTGCATACTCTTTACCCACGTTTGCGAGCTGGGTCAAGGTGAACGGCAATCGCAACGCCTCGATGTGCACGTGACGGCCTGGTATACCCTTGTTCTCCTCGCAAGTGCGCAAAAACTCGAGCACGTCGTTCGAATATTTAGCAAATCGTTTCTTATTCACCTTATTCCTTGTCGGGTGTTCAAACAAATCGAACGAACCTGGCACCAGGTGCTGGTCCCCCGTGCCGTCAT
>JAUQYW010000341.1 GCA_030587525.1 Candidatus Sigynarchaeota archaeon
ATGCTGGCTTCCCATGTCGTGTTACACATCTCCTGGTATGCCCAGGGGAGCAATTTTGAGGCCATCTTTGGCATGAATCCAGCAATCATCATCGTGTTCATGTTGGTTTTTATACTGTCGAATTTCCGGGCATTTTTCTTGATGATCTCCATGACGGTTCACGTGTATTCGATGCACGCGAGCATCAAGAAAGGAACCCCGCCCGGCGTCATGTTGAAAAAGCAGCTGCTAATGGGCGCCATGCTCTACCTGGTCGGTCTTTTCTGCGAGGGCATCGCTGCCAACTGGGGCGTGATAGGACGGTCATTGGAAAGCGGCGTGTGGCGGTGGGACCAGATCAACCATGTTTTGCACTTCGAGACCTTGAATTCCATCGCGATTTGCATCATTGCCGTGAGCATCATCTATTATTTCATGATACGGAATGATGGTGCAAAAAAGATGCGTCGAAACGTGACGATCTTTGTCGTGATCGGCATCATTTTCGTCGCGCTTGAACCCGTGGTGCAAGGTGCTGTGAATGCGGCCTATGGTGGGTACTATTATGACACCGTCCCTGGCGAAAGCTGGCCCGCGCAATACTTGTTCACGAATGCCGGGGAGTTTTTCCTCAAGCTGTTCCTCGCCATGATCGCCGGTGCCGAGCAGCCCATGTTTCCATTCTTCGGCGCCGCGTGTCTGGGCGCGATCATTGGCCTCTACTTGTCGCAAGAAAAAGTGCCGCAGGACTTCCCGAAGCGCGGGTATTTCACGGGCCTTATCATCCTGGTTTCAGGCGTCGCCGTCGCGGGCTTGACACTGGCGTTCGGCGGCGACATTGATCCCACGTTCACGCCGCACGAGGCATGGTTCTTCCTCGTGCTGGTTGGCTTGGAGGTGCTGTGCTATATGTTCGTGCTCAAGCACGTGGAGTTCAGCCCGAAGCTCGATATGGCCAAGTTCTTGAAGCGAACCGTTTGGCTGCGGCGGTGGGGAATCATCGCGTTGAGCATCTTCGTGTGGCAGATCGTGATCGAGTTTCCGATCCGTGACCTGGGTATGCTCATCACGGGCCTCGACTATCACACTCGCGGCAAAATCTTGGATTTCTTGCCAACCATTCTCATGGTCTTTGCGGTCGTGTTCGTGTGGAACTTGGCGGTTCGTGCCTGGGAGAAGGGCCGCTTCATCGGTTCCTTTGAATGGATCATGGCAACTCTCGGGCAACGGGCGTTGGGCGGTCGCGGGAAGGAAAAGCCCGAGAAAGCGGAACGCCTCAACATCAAGCAAGTCTTGTACGAGCCGGAACCCATCGTTTTTTTCGAAAAGACCGATAAACCAAGCTAATAATCTTTTTTTTTGCATTTCTTTGCCTGGAAAGGGCTGAGAAAGGATAATAATCGGAGTCTTGATAAACCCGGGCGATTCAATGTAATCCAGGGATCATCACGATGAGCTCATCCACGAACCGGAAGTTGTCGCGCAAGAAGATCCCCATTTTAATCGTCACGATCGCCATTGTTGCATTTTTCTTGCTGTTCCCGCTGATCCTCGTCGAGGTCGTCGTGAAAAATGATGGCACATGGAACCCCGGCACGAGCTACCAGCGATACAGGGCGGCTGAATACCCGGCCGACAAGAATTTCTTTCAATGGTGGTATTTCTCGCTGAAGGATTATGATTTGGGGGAAACATTTGCTTTCACCTATGCACTGAGCCGCCCGGCCACCAACCAGACATACCGCGGGTCTTACGTGATGATGGCATATGTGAGCAACGCCACGCGCTTCCACATCTATTACCGGTTCCCGCTTGAATCCTTGCTCGTCACGGGTGATTGCAATCTCTCGATCAACGGGACCACTTTCACGCAAGAAGCATTTACCTCAAACCATATTCGGATCCAGGGGCGTATGAACCAATCTGCCAATCTCTGGGTGGCTGAAGGCATATCGCCGGACACGAACATCACGTGGAACTTGGACATCTATCGCATCGCCGGGTGGTATGGCCAACAAGACATCGAAGGATTGGTAAAATTGACCGAGGTTATCGCGTGGAACACATATAGTTACGATTCAGAAGTGAACGGGTCTGTCACTATCAATGGCACTTCGTACCTAATCAGCCGAAGCCCGCGCTTCCGCATCTACTGCGACATGAACTGGGGCAAAAACTTTCCTCGTGGTGATCCTTCAATCGATTTCATGTGGGGTTGGTATTACACGGGAGTTCCTAATGCCAATACAACGCAAGACTTTGCCATGATCGCCGGCGTGGGGCGATCCGTCTGCTCGATCTCGGTCGTCAGCCCCATGTATGCCAAGTTTGCTTCGATGTATAACCGTGGCGAGCGATTGGGCGTTAAGTTTGGCCAATTGCTCGATCTAGCGGAGGATTCCGGCGTTCCCCTGGTTCACAAGGCATCGGATGGAAACTGCATCGACTTTCACGTTGACCGGACTGATTGGGTCAACCTCACCGATGCGTTCGGCACGGCACGCATCCCGCTCACCCAGGTCGTGACGATCGAAACGACGACGCGGAAGGTCGTCATGACGTTCCACAGCGCCGCGCACAATTACAACCGCTTGCTCTTCCCGACCGACGGGTACATCTTCAGCGATTTCGAGGGATTGAGCGTCAACTGCACGACCGATATCTATGCAAAGACATATCCGTCGTGGGATCTCGCGAAGGTATATCCTATCACGACCTTGGAGGAAACGTTGAACGACGTGAACGGGGGCATCGAATTCGGGTACCAAGTCGAAATGTCCCTTTAAAAATAAGGAATAGAAAAAAAGATCATTGCCAGCGGCTCAAGAGCTGGGAACGGTCGCCGCTACCAGCCGATGCCGCACGGGTTCGTGCCTGGAGCAAGAAGATCCTGCCTTCCTTCGACCTTGTATAGATGAGCTCGTTTTCACCGATCTCTTGCTTCCACTTTTGCGAGAAGTATTCCGCCCACTCCTTCTTCGCGCCGATGATCTCGGGCACCGCGTAAACGCGGTCGAGATCGATCTTCTTGCCTTTCGCGATACCGATCATGTATTTCGGATTCCACGGCGCTTCCACGAGCTCTTGCAATGCCGTGAGGAACGAGGATTGTTCCTTGCGGGTGCCGCCATCTAAGAAACAGCTGAGCTCGTTCCCCTCCTTCTGGAGCTTGACCTTGAGATCCGTGAACTTCGAGTTGATCGTGTTCGTCCCGCACAGCACCCTGAGCACGACGATGCCGATGTCTTCGAGGTCTGCCGTCTTGAGCCCTTTCTGTATCGTCATTTTTTTCTGGGCAAAGTCCGCCTTGATGGCAACTTTTTCAACGAGCTTCGGCGTGGTACCGCCTTTTTTCAAGGCCTCGTCCCATGACTTGCGCATACCGTCGCGATCCCCGGCGCGCTTCAAGGTCCGCTCGTTAATGGTCTTCAGCGTGCTTTCAGAGAAGGGTGGTTGCGGCAAATCGAGCCGCGCCATGCCATTCTCGATCACGGGCTTGGCTTGCGAGACACCAACGAAGGCCTTGAACCGGCGTGTCATGGTTTCGAAATCATCACCGGGCGTTGCCGAGTCGGGCATGATGCAGACGAGATGATAGATATTGCCCGTTTTATTTGGATTGTTTTTCTCCGTGCGGATCGCTCTCCCGCGCATCTGGTTGGAAAACATGAAGGATCCAACGAAAGTGGCAAGTATCAGCGAGTTAAGGCACGGCGCGTCCCAGCCCTCGCCGAGCAGGGATTTGGTGCCGACGAGCACGTTGATACCGCCCCGTGTGAACACTTCCGTTATGATACCGACCATACGCGTAACAGCGGGACCTTGGAACTCGACTTGCAAGAACTGGTTGTCATAGTACAGGTCAGTGAGTTTGACGAGCTTTTGATCAATTTTCATTTCCGAAAGTACGGTCTTGAGCAGGTCACCCGCGGGTTTTGGAACGAGAACCAACGAACCGCTCAAGGCACCGAGCTTCACGCCTTCGATATTCATCCGGCGCGCTGTTTCGAACAAGGGCACGACCCCGATCTTGTTCAAGGTGCGCGTGTCGTTGGCATCCTCGGGCAACATATCCTTTCTGATGTAATCCGTGAGCACGACCATGCGGAGCTTGTCACCGAGTATCTTGTATTCTGCCTTGACGATTTCCTCGATGCTCTTCATTTTCGAGAGACTGCTGGCGAGCAACTTGGATATTTTATCGTTCAAGTTCAGCGAAACCCAACGCTTCTCGATAGCACCGATCTTGGAAAGATCCTTCCGCAATTTTTCGACCGGAGCTGGTAATTTGCCCACTCCTTCGGGATCCCCGAATATCGTCGAGCACAATACTTCCATCCAGTAATTGCTCATCGCTGGGATCTGGGTTGTCGTGGATCCTGAGACTAGCTCGATGGCTGCAGGAGGTATCGGTTCACTGATGTGTTTCATATACACGAGCATGCTGGAATATACCGCCGGATTATCCAGGATTTCCTCGACGTGCTGCTGCGGCTGCTTGATCCACCGGTGGTTGGCAACGAGCGCCGTGAATTCCTTGGTTGCGAAGAGATTCTTGAGAAACGTATCGATGTCGGATTCGAACGTCTTGATCTTGTCCATTTCTTCTTTCGTGGGCGTTGAAAAGAAAACGTAATCCTGGTGCGGGCACAAAGTTTGGACCTTGACCAGTTCCGGCACGTTGATTTCCGCATCGATGGGGCCGCACAATTCCGTGTAACGGTTCCACTCTGCAGGCTCCACGTCGTAAGGTGGCGTCGCCGTGAGCGCCACGATCGTGGGATTGTCCAAGCCTTCGATGACCTTGCTCAGCGAAGCCCACCATGCGGTTCGCAAATGGTGGCACTCGTCGACAACGACGGTTCGCACGCCGGCCGCCTTGAGCTTGGCAGCGATGTCGGATTTTTCCTTTTTGGGTTTTTTTGCATGTTCACCTTCGCTTGCCGGTTCTACCGTCGCTCCTTCTTTTTTTGCAGCGGGTTTTTTTGCCGAGGTTGCTTCAACGACAGGTTTCGAAGCGGGAGCTGCAGCCTTGGAATCCGAGCTTGGCTTGCTAGCTGGTTGCTTTTCGTCGCTTTTCTCGACCTTTGGCTTGAATGGCTTCAGCCCGGGCTTGCCACCACCATCCTGGGCAGTCTCTTCCTCCGCTTCCTCCTCCAACGCTTCTTGGCTCCCCGTGAACGCAACGTGGAGACCTTGATATGTCGATGTTGTAAAAAACGAGGGATTCTTGATATCTCTTGAAATCCAACTTGGTGTCTCTTTTGAGCCCAGGAAATCGCTCATGAGCTTGTCGACCCATTGGTTCTTGATGGCGATCGAAGGCGCAAGAATCAGCGTAGGGTGATTAAGCCGCTTGACTACTTCCAGGCCGAGGATCGTTTTCCCGGAACCGGGTGCAGCAACGACATGTAATTTATTATCTTGTAAGTGTGTGTCTAGCTCCTTAAGTACCACGAGCTGGTATGGCCGCCAGGGCCACTTGAATTGCATCTCTTTGGGAAATTCATTCATGGGTGATCACATGGTATTAGCTTTGACGTAAGATGATATACAAGGTTTGGTTATAAAGATGCGCGGAATACACATATAAGCAACTCAACACGCCCCACGGTAGAAAGGAACCGGTGCTTATCATTGTCATTGATGCATCAATTCCTGGCGTGACCGGGAGACCCTTGGAAACCCTTCTTTCAAGTTTCTAGAACGCGTGTTTGCCGCTAACGAAGTCCATTATTCTTATGCGCGCAAGCGACCAATGCTTATAAAGAGGTTAATACCAATCCATCATACATATCCAATTATATATTTAGTGATTTCACATGATCGAAATTGGTTTAATTGGTACTGGTGTCGCCTTGGTCCTTGCCGCGTTGCTGGGAACTTCCGATTATTACTACCGGCGGCGACGAAGGACATATACCCGCAATCCGTTTTCATGTAGCATAACGAGTATGTGCACCTCCCTCATCGGTGTTATCGCAGGTATTATTATCCTCTTGTACACGACACAAGTTATTTCGGGCCAAGATCTCTTGAACTGGGTCATTGCGCTAGTCGTTATAGGCGTGATCATCTTCGTGTTATACATCATCCTTCGATATGCCAAGCCAAAGAAAAAGCAGACCACGAGCAGCAGCCAAACCCGGCAGAGCAGCAGTTCCCGAACCCGAGCGTCTCGCGCGACTGCCGCGAGGGATGATAGCGAGGCACGTCGTTATGCATCGCCGCCGCCCAAGGCAGAAACCCAGGAAAAGTTCGTACCGAGGGAAGACGCTGAGCAACCGGTAAAGAAGACTTCGACGAAAAAGACCAAGGCCGGCTTTTTCGATGAACCCGCGGCCACGGATTCGACAACGAGCACGACCTCCGCTACGAGGACTTGCCCAAAATGTGGCAAGGAAATCATAGGAAATCCGAAGTTTTGCGGGGAATGCGGGACAACGCTCTAATCTTTTCTTCTTATTCTCTTATTTTTTTGCCTTCAAGATGTCCTTTCAGTTTTTTCGATTAGTGCCTCGATCGGTGATGGCGTGAATATTTAGCATCTGACACTCGATCATCGATTCGATTTGCTCGTAAAAATCGGCCGGGATGGCCTGGTTTGAATCCTCGTATATTTTATCGAGAATCTTGATGAATATGGCGAGACCCTCGTGCAGCGCCTTCGACGTGTTCTTCGCGATCAATCCGACGAAGAAATGCTCGGAAGAATTGTTCACGAGATATATGTCGGAATCAACCTCGATTTCAATGACCCGGTCTTCATTTTTCATGACTTTCAAGATATTATCAAATCGTTTCAAGGCGGTGATGAGATTTTTCTTTTTCTCTCGATCTTTATCATCCGTGGTCGTTAGATCGTGGTTAGTGATGCTGTATTCCTTGTTCCACCACCGTTCAAACAAGATATCGCCGTCCTTGTTCAGAACGGACATGTATTGCGCCTTGTATGGCACGAACGAGACAAGACCCGGATGCTTGTAGATGACGTAACAAGAGATGATGGCGCAAGATGCTTCTAAGCCGATGACGAATATCAAGGGAACAAGGATATAGGAAATGCTCGCTGCCAGGCCAAGAGCTCCACCGAGAAGTAACCAGGCAGCCGATTTTTTCACGAAAAGAGGAGCGTGGATGTACGTGTTCAAGGTCCAATAGAATATCAAGAAAAACAGTAAGATGGGCATAAAGTACATCACTAATACGAATTCTATGCTTGAGATCACGAACGATCTATCCTGAACCGTGATTTCGCAACCTGGATTCCAGCAAATGTAGAGCAAGCCGCCGATGATCACGAAGGTCAGTACGAGCAAGGGGGCATTAGCGTTCATTTTCATCGAATAATTTTCGAAGATAACCCAGCACAATAACCACGCGGAAAGCATAACAGAATAAGTAAAACGAAGCAAGAACGGGTTTAAAAGAACAGAAGAAACTTGATCCATTCCGATCATAAGAGCGCCGGTCAAAAAACTAAGAAAAAACCACGCGAGCGTTTTTGTCTTGTATCGCAGGGCGGTTCTTCCAGTGACGATGGCGATGGCAGCAACGGAGGCGGTTACGAGTGTTTCTAAACAGACGTCCTCCGCGGTGCTCGTGCCTAGAACGATTTCAAATATCATTAACTGCCCCAACACGCTGCGCTTTCAAATTGATTAAATAATACTCTAATTCACCATATTTAAAATAGAAGGTAGAATAACTCCCGCTGGTACTAACGGTACTAACGTAAAGCCTTTTTTTGCAGTTTTGTTTATTGGAACACATGAAGCTCGATCGTAAACCGATGGGTACCGTGAACGGTAAACCCGTCGAACTTTTCTCCATGACCGACCCGAAATCTAGTTTCCGGGTCGATGTTTCGGACTTCGGTGCGACGCTCGTACGCGTGCAAGCAGCCGACAAGAACAAGAAGGTAGAAGATGTGAACTTTGGGCAGGACAGCCCGCAAGATTACATCACGAATGGCGGGTATCTTGGAGCTGTTGTCGGCCGAATTGCCAACCGGATTTCTGGTGCAAAGTTCACGCTGGATGGCAAGGAGTACAAGCTCCTCGCCAACTTGGCCAACAGGCACTCCTTGCACGGTGGCAAGGAAGGTTTCAACGTGAAGATATGGAAGTGCACGAAGGCCGAAGCCAACGATAAGGAAGCAACCGTCGTATTCGAATATACAAGCGCTGATGGGGAGGAAGGATTCCCCGGGACTGTGAAGATCACGACGGCGTACACGGTATCGCCGAATAAGGTTGCTTGGGAGTTTTCCGCAACAACAAATAAGGCAACGATCATAAACATCACGAACCATTCGTACTGGAATCTTGATGGCCTCGATGCACTCATTGACGACCAGCAAGTTAAGATCGACGCGTCGTTCTACATGCCCGGCGACGAAGACAATCTCCCAACCGGAGAGGTACGTCTCGTGGAAGAAACGCCGATTGACATGCGCTCTTTCAAGACGTTCAAGCAATTGTTTGCGGACCACGGGGATATCGATAACAGTTTCTTCGTGGACAAACATTGGACGACGAAATCACCCTCGGAGGTTGTCCTCGCCGGTGAATTGCAGTCGCCGAAGACCGGCCGGTTTATGAAGGTCTTCACGTCGGAACCGATCATCCACGTCTACACGGGCAATTTTCTCATGAACGTCAAATCATTTGGCAAGCAATGCAAGAAACACGGCGCGGTTTGCTTCGAAACCCAGCGCCCGCCAAATGCCATCAACAATCCCGTTTTCGCAAAGCAAGTCATCTTGCGACCCGGCGAGCATTACATCCATAAAACCGTCCATGAATTCGGAATTCTCAAATAAGTGTCAATTTAAGTCAAAAAGTGCTATATCCGTCCAAAACTTAGCTTGGTTGTTGTATGTTGCCCGGAAGAGCCATTCTCTTTCTTTCAGCCTTGCAATGAAGGAATAATCTTGCCTGACAAGAGCGGATAATAAAAACTTGGCCGACATGTTGGACCCGGAAAAGCCAATCGACCTGTTGTTTCCTGTGTCACCCGTCCCATGGACAATTTGGCCGTGGAGCCCTTCGGCTCGGAGCCATCAAAGCAAGCCGGTTTAAGCAAGCCGGTTTAACGTGCTTTGCCTTGAAAGAGGATAGCGATATCAAACGGTATGCGCTCCGCCAACTTGGAAAGCACCCACGTGTTCCCATGGTGGCATACGCAAACACCAGTGCTAAAATCGTGAAAATCGTGTACAAGATATTGTATGGCGACGTGATCTATGATCCGTTTTATGATATCATAAAAAAGAACGGAAATCTTGATCTTATATATTATTTGTTAGATTAGATTGGTGAAAATCTCAAGCTTGAACTCAGGAAAACACGTTCCCATCTTGATTTTGCAATTGAACAAGGTTCAAGAGAAAAATATCGACAATGCGCCTCCTTTCGACGAATTTCAAAAGAAGCTATAAACATTTATAGTGGACCACGAAGTCAAGAACGCGGTCAAGTTTATGCAAATATCATCCGGTGAGACGAACTCGTTCATCAACGGCATAGTGTGGTTGATCAAGGAAATATTATGAACGTTGAACGCGTGAACATTGCATATTTTTGAGTAACAAGCTTGACGCGAGATCAAGTGCGCGATCCAAACCCATCGTCCAACTCGTTTTTGACATGCGTGGGAAAAAAATGATGAGATCGCAAAGGTAAAGGGAAACTCCCACGATAAAGCATTTAAAGATTGGTTATATTTATACACTTAAGCAATATACACTTAAAAAAGTCGTTTTTGATATGGTCAAAAAAAGGAAATCTGGTGGCAGGAGCCGAAAGGGAGGCAACGCCGGAAACGTGCAATGTTCGTGCTGCGGGCGCTTCGTACCGAAGGATAAAGTCAAGACCGTCACGAAACAAGTCTCGCTTGTCGATTACAAGCTGAAGAAGGAACTATTAGACCAAGGAACCATCTTGCCCAGGACCACAGTCGTGCAGAATTATTGCGTTTCTTGTGCGATCCATCGCCACGTTCTCGCGTCGCGACCCAAGGAAGAACGCAAGGATCACACGCCGCTGCGCTGAAATATTTCATCTGATATCCTTTACTTATCAACTATTTTTGTCGCTTGAACCAATCATGCTTTAGATTTAAAAATGGAAAAAGACTCTCATCAATTTGGTTTATCGCTCGCCGGAACCGGGTTGGCAGCTTTAGCAGCATCGTCGACCTTCTTCAGTTCCTTGTACGCGTGGCGCAGGCGCTGGTACGCCGTGAAATGCATGAGGATGGTCAATATCACGAACACATAAAACATTGGGCCCGTTGCCGGAATAATCATCTCCAGGATGATCCCGACCACGAGAAAGATGAGCCGCTCTGGCCTCTCGATCCATCCGATGCCTGCCATGGAAACGCCTTCTATTTCCGCGCGTGAACGGACGTAACTGGTCATGTACGCACCGACGAGCCCAAGAAATCCCAGGATGACACCCCATGTCGATGCTTGGCTCGCTGGTAAAAAAACGGGATCGAGATAGGTGCCGAAGATCAGCGCCACGATCATGAATCCGTCAGCATACCGGTCTACCGTGGAATCCAACACGCCGCCAAACTTGGTTTTTTGCCCCGTGAACTTGGCAACGCCCCCGTCAAGAAGGTCCATGAATCCGCTCAATGCCAGGAGCATTAATGTTCCGAGTAACCAAATCGGGTTGAGTTGCATAGCTCCAGCGAATGCTGTATATGCCGACGCTGCGAGCATGATGATCAATCCGAGGATCGTGATGATGTTAGGTGAAACGCGGGATCCTTGGAATCGCTTTGCAATAGGCTCGATGATCTTGTTCGTTATATGCCGCAATTTATTAGATACCATGATGCATACCTTTCACTCATTAAACCTTAATTGATAGCTTCATCGAGGCGCTTCAAGACAAATACCTTGTCCAGCGCCATGAGAAATGGACCGATGCGTGGTCCCGATTTCGTGCCGACGAACACCCTGTAAATCGCTTGGAAAACGATGGTGGGTTGCACCTTCAAATCTTCCTTCGCGATGTTGAAGATGTCGTTTTGCAGCGCTTGATCATCGTCGTAAGACTTACTTTCGAGCATTGCTTTTAACTTCGCCAGGGCTTGTTTTTCCACGACATTCAAGCTTGCCTTTATGTCCGCTTGCAGCGTCTTGGACACGTTGAACTTGTATTGCGGCGGGGCGTAATGCGTCACCCAATACAATGCCTTGTCCAGGATGTCCTTGATTGCTTTTTCAGATAGCGGTTTCACGTCATCGCGCGGCGTGATTCGTTTCATAGCCTCGTTGCACTTTTCACGAACGACAGATTCATCGAGCAGCTCGCGAATCTGTGCCATGACCACGGCGTACTTGAATGGCACGCGTGCCGGGATCTTCGGCGAAACCTTCTTTGGCTGCGTTAGAGGGTACATGTATTTGACAACTTTCAATTCCTCTTCTGGAACCTTCTCGATACCATAATATATTTTCTCAAATTTCTCGTAATCCTCGAACGCTTGCGGAAGATTTTCTGATCGAAATGAAATGTGAGTTGAAGCCTTGGTTTTTACGATCATGTAGCGAAAAGCCTCGGGGAGGCCGCCAATGTTGAGATACTCGCGAGGGGTGAAGACCTTGCCTTTCGACGTTCCCATGTCTTGATCCCCGAGCCGTAACCATTCGTATCCAAGCTTCACTGGGCCTTGATATTTGAATATCTCTTGGCAGATCGAAAGGCCCGTATCATAGCTACCGCCCTTGGTTGCGTGATCCTTGCCCGCGGGCTCGAACGTCGTCTTGAAGAGATCCCATTTGGCTGGCCAATCAACGCGCCAGTTGAGCTTCACCCGTGCTTTGTCGATCGAGACGCGTTCCTTGTTGTTGCATTTGGGATTAGGACATTCATATTCCACTTCGTGAGTCTCCGGGAAATAGGCGACGATCCGGTTGGCATAAATTCTATCCGCTTTCCGGTCATAATATTGCGTGGTACCGCACTTGGTGCAAATGACCATTGCCGGGAACCAATGTTCCATCTGTTCCTGGTATTGCGCACCCGATTCCTCGTCAATCGTCGGCACGATGTTGCGCGTGATGATTTCCCTGAGTTTTTCCGTGTTATCGAGGGCTTTCTTGATCTGTGCCTTCATTTCGGGAGTCTGGTAGAGCTCGTGGGTCCACATGATCGTAGGAGTGAGCCCGAGCTCATCAAATGCCGATGCTAATTCATTTCCCCAATGAAATGCATAGCTTTTACACCCGCACCCCTTGACCGGGCAAGGAATATCCGCGAAAGGCTTGCCCAGGTGGACTTTAAATTCTTCAGGAATGTACGGGGGAAACTTCTTCGCCGCATCCAAGCTGTCGAAGAATAACAAGAATTTAACCTTCTTTCCTTCATCTACAAGCAATCGTTTCAAGGAATCGCAAATCGTGATCTCCCGGAGGATGCCAAGATGTATCGATCCAGAAGGTGTCTTTCCCGTGCTCAACGTGTACAAGCTCACGTTTCGGGCGAGCACCTCTTTCTTGACTTCTTCAAGCCAGTGAATTTCATATTGATTCGTTTCAGCCATGAGCCTTCACGCGCCTCTTGCAGAGCTATTTCATATTAAATGCACAGCAACGAAGAAAAGGAATTGCGGATAATTCTTATTCCTTTCCAATTTCGTGTTCAAAAAGCGAAACGGGTCTAACCTTGGAGGCGATCCCCCTTCTCGATGAATTTCTTGACCAGGTCCATGATCATCTCTTGAATCATGATGTTTTCCTTGGCCGACGCGAGATACACGGGAACGCCGTTCTTTTGAGCAATGGCATTGATGATCGACAAGTCGAGCTTGTCCTTGGAAACCAGGTCGAGCTTGTTCCCCACGATGGCGAACAATGGTTTCGACGGCATAGCCGCGATATCGTCCAGGTATTCTGAAATGTCATAGGAGCTCGGATCATTTAACGCGAACACGATCAGCACGATATCGGCATTGTCCATATATTTCCGCCGAAAATCGCGAAACTCTAGCTGCCCACCGATATCATGTATGATGAGCTTGTATTCCTCGCCGTCACCGATATCGACGTGCTTGATGTAAAAATCACAACCGATGGTGTTAATATATCGATTGGAAAACAAGTTGCGCGTATACCGGTTCGCGATGCTTGTTTTTCCAACGGCGTTCTGGCCGACGAAAATGACCTTCAGTTTTTTCATAACGATTATCAAATTAATGGTTTGTGTATAAACGCCTTCTAAATTGGCATATCATGCTCAATGGATTAAATACACCATAATCAACAAATGTTTTGTTTCAGATTAATTATTTCATTCGCAAGGAAAAGTGGAAGTATCACGTGAAACACCAGTCTGACTAGACACACCAGTCTGACTTTTATTCAACCGGGAAAGCGATGCCACCGAATCATACAACAAGGCCATGGATTATCACGAAATAGCGGAAGACCTACGACGTGATTTGCATGCAATGCGGGCATCTCAGAAGAAAAACTTGCGTGGTTGGCGAAATTAATTAACCGCCTCATCCGATCTATTTTATGGGAAACTGGTGGGAAAAGATATATATGATAATTTCAGAATGTTCATGGGAGACATGATACAGTCCCGCTAGTCCGACCGGTGCGCGTCATGATAGCAAATCCAGACATGGAACGTGTTCTTGGTATGGAAGAAGTCCAGATCTTGAATGCAATTAGGCGTGGATTTGGTGATGTCGACTCGATCCATTTCGTGACGGGCATCGTTATTCCTTGCATAGAACGCAAGATCCTTGCTCTCGCAAACCTCGGTTTGGTTAAAAAAACGAAGTCGGGATTTGCGCTAGACGACACGCGTGTCGACAAGCTTGAACCGAATCAAGTGAAAAAAGTTTGTTCAAGGGTGTCGGGAAAGAAGATCCTCGTCGTTGACGACGAGGACGACATTCGATTGCTCATCAGATGGATTCTAGAAAAGAATGACATGCAAGTACTCGAAGCGGTAAACGGAAAAAAAGCTATGGAAGTCCTGGAAAAGGACGTGCACCATGAGATCTCGTGCATTATCACGGATTACTTGATGCCGCAGGTAAATGGCCTGGAACTCTGCCAGATGGTTCGGCACGAGTTCAAGAGCTTGTACAAGATCTTTCTCATCACGGCATACCTGGACCAGGAACGGTTTGAAAAAGCCCAGTGCTTCGACGCGAAGTTCATGAAGCCGCTGAATTTCGATGAATTGATCCAGAAATGCAAATTGGCAAGTGCATAACCCGCGTCAATGGCATTTTACAAGAGCACGCCAAAAAAAAGGACGATTATGCCTGTGGTCGCTTGAACACGAGTTCATACATACCCGTGAATCCTGAGGACCCGTGGCTGAGCACTGCCATCCCTGCTAGTTCCCACCGGTCTTTTCCAAGTCCATTCAAGACGTCTTGGAACGACTTGGCAGCCAAGGGCTTCCAATCGCCTTGATCCCGCCCTTGTTGCTCGTACACGATGTCGTTGAGCGATTGACGGCCGCGCACGATGATGGCCCGGTATTCCCACTCGCCGGCTTTTTCGGGAATGACGATACTGGCGGGGGTCGTTATTTCCACGGTAGTAGGTGCTTCCACCTTGCTCTGCACTTGCACGGTTTCTTGTACCAGCACGGGAGGTTCCCGGATTCGTGCACGAAACGGCGTGGTGACCGCTAAAGCCTTCCATTCATCGACCGTCTTTTCCAAGGCTGCCGAGATAATGTTCGTGCTAACCCCAAATTTGTCACGCAACACCTTATTGGTTATGCCCGGGGTCGTGTCTTTCGCCACCCGAATAGCGATCCGCTGCTCGATATCCTCGCGCCACAAATGCCGCGCCATAATAATCCCCGTGAATCATCTATCTTGAACTTTTCGATATATATTCTTTAGAACTTTCTATTGTTATTGGAAGTGTGAATTAGAGAACATAATCGGTTCTATAGAGATAGGGTTTACTTGGCTCAAAATAAATCTCTTTCAAAGCTAGCAATTGTGCATGCAAGGTCTCGTATTTCGGAAACAAGGCACGCCACCAGAGAAATGCGGAAAATTTTTATGGGAAACGGGACTAAACGAATCTGATCATAAAGTATTCGAAAATGAACATCAGATGATTGAAATGGCTATGAAAATGCTTAAGGATGTAGTAATTGTCAGTGCATGTCGCACTGCAATCGGAAAGTTCGACGGTTCCTTGAAAGATTTACAAGCTTACAACCTCGCCTCGATCGTTATGAAAGAGGCTTTGAAGCGCGCCAATAATTTGGATCCTAATCTCCTTGGTGACGTTCGTTTTGGCTGCTGCCTTGAACCTTGGGATGCGTTGAACGTGGCCCGGGTCGCTGCATTGTTAGCGGGCATTCCAAACACGGTTCCCGCGGTGACGATGAACCGGGTATGCACATCCGCGATGGAGGCCATCGTCAGTGGTATGTTCCAGATTCAGGTCAGTTTCACGGATATTGTCCTGGTTGGTGGTGTTGAATCCATGAACAATGTTCCATATGTGCTCCCTGATGCTCGATGGGGTGCTCGATTGTTCGACAAGACCTTGGTCGACGCGCTCACGGGCGGGCTCCATGCGGGTTCCCACGTCATAAAATACCCGAAGGATGGCCCGATCGAGGCGGCACGGGGAAAGCCCTACATCATGGGCATGACCGCGGAGTTTCTTGCCAAGAAGCATAACATCTCCCGTAAGGAACAGGATGAAGTTGCCATGCGCAGCCACAACAACGCGGAAAAAGCCACGAAGGAAGGCCGGTTCAAGGACGAGATCGTGCCCATCACGATTCCCCAAAAGAAAGGCAACCCGATCGTGGTCGACAAGGACGAGCACTTCCGCCCTGGAATGACCATGGAGCAACTCGCGAAATTGCCACCTTCATTCCTCACCGACGGGACGGGAACGGTCACGGCCGGCAATTCATCCGGCATCAACGACGGCGCCGCGGCCATGGTCATCATGAGCGCTGAAAAAGCAAAGGCACTCAATCTCAAGCCGCTCGCCAAGATCACGGGCGTCGGGATGGGTGGTTGCGCCCCGGAATATATGGGTGAAAGTCCAAAGCCCGCGGTCGAAGACTTGTTGCGCCGCACGGGTCACAAGATCACGGATTACGGGCTGATGGAAGTTAACGAAGCATTTGCATCCCAATACCTCGCTTGTGAAAAACTGCTTGGATTGAATCGTGAAATCACGAACGTTAACGGCTCGGGCATCGGCCTTGGACATCCCGTTGGCTGCTCTGGCACCAGGCTCGTCGTCACGCTGATCCACGAGATGAAGAAGCGCAACGTTAAGCGCGGTATGGCCACGTTGTGCGGCGGTGGCGGCGTCTCGATCGCCACCGAATATGAATTAATGTAAACACTTTTCACCTACTCTTTTTAATTTTTGAATATTAGCAATTGTACGAGCTCAGCATCATGAAGTCTATCTTGATCCTCGATTGCGGTTCCCGGTTCTTGCACGAGCTGGAAGCGTCGGTTATATCGACCGATGTAGCGGCAGTGATACGGATGGTGCCTGCACGGGATCCCTCGGTGCTGATAGAAACGAGATATCCCGTGCTGAAACCGGATGACATCACTTCGATTCATCCGTCCGGGGTCGTGATTAGCGGAACACCGTATTATCTGTACACGCCCAGAGGTCGAATTCCGCCGCCTGGTTTTTTTAAGAGCCTTATCGATCATGCCGTGCCGGTGCTCGGCGTGTGTGGCGGGCACGAGCTCCTCGCGCATCTCATCAGTGCACATCATTCCAACGGCAAGCCACAACGAGTCATCGGGGCAAACCCGTCCGGGCATCACGAGGCCATCGAGCCGTCGAAGAACCCTTGCGAGTTTTCCTGGTATACGGATCGCCCTGAATCGAAAAAAACGGGTGAGTTCCTGTTCGCAAGTCTACCGTCGCGCTTCCCGGTCTGGATGTACCATATCCATCAGTTGCTCTTGCTGCCGCCGCGCTGCACCGTGCTTGGTGGAACCCCCGAAACACCCATCGGCGCCATGGCATATGCCTCGTCGCCATCACGCGATCCAAGCTTGTTCGGGGTGCAATTCCACCCGGAAGTATCGCTTGATCCGGTTCGCAAGGCAATTTTCTCGAATTTCTTGTCGCATTGCGAGTCCAATTGATGAAAAAGAGAGATAAACGTAGAGGAAGATAAAGGAAGGCTTTTACGTACTGCCAAGATCGTACGTGAAGACATTCACGGACGAAGGATCTAACAACAATTTCTTGTCGGTAGTTGGCTTTTCAGTGGGCTTGATGGTGTCGGGGGCTTCGAAGGTGTTGTGCGCGTGGATGTCACCCGTGAGCACGCGCCACTGCTTGAGGCCTGCCGTGCTCACCCCTCGTATATCCACGTCGACATCGGCATATTTTTTTGGGTTGATGTTGACGATGCTGAGCGTGAGCTGATCCCCCTTGATCGAGCAAGAACCCATGACCGAATCCAGTATCTTGTGTGGTCTTGTGCGATCAGCATCTCGTGTGATTTTGCTCGTGGTGATGCGAAGGGGGACGGCCGTGCCGGCCTGGTGCGGCGCATACATCTCGTACACGTGATACGTGGGTGTGACGACCATTTTTGACCCATCCGTGAGGATCATGGATTGTAACACGTTGACCATCTGGGCAATGTTGGCCATCGTGATTTTATCGGCATGACGGTTAAAGATGTCCAGCGTCAATGCTGCGACAACCGCATCACGAAGCGTGCTCTGCTGCATACATCTCTTGCGCGCGTCTAGGGATTCAGCGGGATGCCAGGTTCCCCACTCGTCGCATATAAGCTCAATGTGACGCTGAGGATCAAACTCGTCCATGATAGTACGGTGACGTAGCAGGATCTCTTCGATATACAACGCTTTCTCGAGCAACTCGTACCACTGGAGCTCGGTGAACTTCGTCGACGTGCCCGCTGTACCGCAGTAATAGTGAAACGCGTACCCGCGGACCAGGGGAAGTCGCGATTGCTTGCACCCGCACGCGCGACCGCTGATCGTGTCAAGGAACCTCCGGGTCCAGTCATAATCATCCCCATTTGCCCCGGATGCGATCTTGATCATGTATTGGGAGTTCGGCGCGCTTATGAACGTCGCAAACTTGCTGAACTCGTTCGCATACTGCTGTGGTGTCATGTTCCCACCACATCCCCAGCTTTCATTACCGACCCCGAGAAGCCGGAAACCAAACGCCTCCGGGTGTCCGTTCTTGGCCCTGAGCTTCGTGATCGTCGTCGTGGTGCTCTCGGAGTTCAAGTATTCAACCCAATCCATCATCTGAGCAGGCGTGCCACTTCCCACATTGCAACAAATGTAGGCCTCGGCATTCAGCATATCGCATAGCTGGAAGAATTCATGGCTTCCAAACGCATTTGGCTCCTCGCCACCCCACCAGATGTTAAGACGGACTGGTCGCTTGTCCCGTGGACCGATCCCATCTTGCCAACGGTAGGTGTCTGCAAAGCAGCCGCCCGGCCAGCGGATGACGGGTACCTTTATCTTTTTCAATGCATCCACGACATCCAGGCGTATACCATTCGCGTTGGGAATGTTTGAATCTGGTCCAACCCAGATACCGTCGTATATGCAGCCCCCGAGATGTTCTATAAAATGCCCATAGATGTTGGGATTGATCGGCGCGATCCGCTCGTCTGCATGGATGATTATCTTCGTTGCTCCATCATTATCCATTTCTGATAACCTGTTTCTTGATGAATCATGTTCGAATCGATGTTACCACACCAGATTTTTTGTAGTTTTCCCCCGATTTTGAAGCGGGACTTCCAATCAGCGAATGTAGAAAATTCGTGCCGGGGATGCTTGTCAAGCGATGCTGAGCACGACAAGAATGACCCATATCAAGCCGAACGATATCACGTTCATGAGATTCGACAGCATTCCCGCGAATTTCTCGTCGTAGCCAAACTGCACGACGAACACGAGCAGCCCCATCCCGACAGGCAAGATGTAACAAACCAGCAATATCGTCCGGGCCATTATATTCACAGGCAAGATTAGAAAGAAAGCGATGCCAAGCCCGATGCCAATCACATATCGCGTGACTATGACTTTCAAGAGATTTCGCCAATATGCCTTGTCAAGCTTGAAATCGAGGTATATGCCGAGAACGAGAAACGTGATAAATGTGTTGGCCTTCGCAATGATATCGAGGACGCCCGTGTCGCCGGTATTCGAAAAGAATTCTGGAAATCGCAGTCCAAGAGTATTAAGTATCACGCCGATCGTGTAGGAAAGCAAAGGCGGTGATGTGACCACTTTCCGAATAATGATTTTGGGCTGTACGCGCTCGCCTTCCTTGGTCGAATAGACCACGGCGAGGATGTAGCAGAACAAGAAAATGACGAACGCGTTGCCGACATCGAACATAGCAGCGTATTTCAAGCCATCGTCCCCGAATACGCCGGATATGAGAGGAAACGCGAAGTTGCCAACATTGTAGCCCATGCTCATCATTATATACTGTCCACGACGCTGTTTGACCGGTTCAGCCTTGTGGATGAAAAACGCAGACGTGAACACGATGGCCGTGATCAAGAAAGCGAGGAACGGCATCGCGATCATCGCAACGTCCATTTGGATACGCGTGAGCGTTCTCAAGATGACTGCTGGAAGGGTCACGTTGAAAATGATGCGCGCGAGCGATTTTCCACCGCCATCCTTGTCCACGATTTTTGCACGCTTGAGAAGATAGCCAATGGCAATGATGATGAGGGATATCGAGAATTGCACGTTGAGCGTGGTGAGATCGGCCATTTAATTATCACGATAATGCGTGGTGGATGATTATGCTGGGCGAAATCAGAGATGCATTTTTTTATGGCCTATTGCTGATTAAGGGATGTGTGAAACTAATATCCCAAAGCCCAAAAATCAAGTGGTTTTCCGATCGGTTCAACCGCAACGCACGTTTCCGGCTTGCCATCATCCTTCTGTTGATTCAAGCTATCGTCCTGGTAATCTATTGGATTCTAGTACAAGACGGGAGAAAAATATTGGAAGGCTTCCTCGCGAGCTTCTCGATCGTGCCCACTGAAGCGATCGTCGTGGTGTTGATCCTCAGCCACACGCTCGAAAAGAAGAATCAAGAGGAGAGAGTGAACCGGATGAATATGGCAACCCAGCTCTTCTTTTCCGAGATCGGCACCAACTTGATCAGGTTCATCTTGAAATACGAAGCACACAAGGAAGAGTTGAAGAAGGAGCTCATCATCAAGCAAGATATCGAGGACTCGGAATTCACCCGGATCGCAACGTTCTTCGAAATTTTCCATTTAAACGAGGAGCTCGCACACAGGGAAGGAAATATTGCTCAATTGCCGGAATCCGATTACCTGCACCTGAACGGCGATATCATGCGCGTGTTCAAATCCTTGTTAAAGCAATGGATCATTTATTTGAAACACTTGAAGGACCGGTATCCCTTCCTCTTCTCGCTGGCATTGCGGACAAACCCCTTTGATCCAAACGCGTCGATCATCATAAAATAATGTTCTTTTTAGATCTTTTTCTCTCCAATTAGTTTGCTGGTGTCTTCACGCTTGAATCGTAATTCATAAACCATCATAAGGGCAATGCCGGCCATGATTATCGCAACCCCGACAGTCTGGAGCGCAATGTTTATAGGAGACATATCTGCCCACTCGTCAAAAACGACGACGCCGACAAGCACGGGCAACGAGATGTTGAATGCATTGAAAATATTGTTGATGAGAACGGCACGGCCATGCTGATATGACACGTTTTTCGTGATAAATGCGGATGTTGACGTGTAGAGCATGATCGCTAGAATTATCCATGCAAAAACGTCGGAAAACAAGGCAATCGAGAATCCGTATTGAATTATTGCCGCAAGTAAAATTTTTGCGAACAAGTAGGAGAACACGGAATAGATACCCGTGTAATTGCTTATCCAAATATCAGCATGTTTGTATTCGTGTTTTTTTGTATAAATATACGAAAAGGCTCCGAATGTTGCGAGAGCGATCACGAAAATCAATGGAAAAGGTCGTACTAACATCCCAAGTACCGTGGAGAAATCATTTTGCGAACCAGACACACTCGATATACCAACGAGCACCACGCCTACCATAATGAGGGCCATAGTGACGATCATCGGTCTCGTGATTTTCTCCTTCAGGTACCATTTGCAGACCAGCGCCTGGACGATGATGCCAACTGCCATAAGAGGCTGCAAGACCGATATATCACCATACCCAAGCACGATGAAATTTATCAGGCTCCCGATCGTGATGAACACGTAGCCAAGCATCCACGTCTTGTTCGTGAGAAAGTTCTTGATACTTTTCATCGCGGCAGTCGTGTGCACGCTCGGAACTTGATCTGCACCCTTTTTTTGCAAGACTGCTCCAAGGTTAAGTGAAGAAACGCCCAAGATTTGAACGACGATGGGTAGCCAATCCATAAAAGAAGTACGAAAAGAAGGTTGATAAATGTTTAGAGAAATCGGATTTATTCGTCGGGTTTCTTCGCGAGCTGGAGTTCCTTGAACTGCAGCTTGTATAACTTCGCATACAAGCCGTCCTTCTCCATAAGGTCGTCATGATTGCCGAATTCGACGATCTCGCCCTTATCAATGACCATGATCTTGTCCGCATTGCGAATTGTTGAAAGGCGATGGGCAATGATGATCGATGTCCGATTTTTCGTGATCTCCTCGATCGCTTTCTGCAGCAGCATCTCCGAATACGAATCGAGCGAGCTCGTTGCCTCGTCGAGGATCAGGATCTTGGGATTGACCAGCAAGGCTCGGGCGAACGAGATCAGCTGCCGCTGCCCTTGCGAGAGCACGAGGCCTCGTTCACGCACGGACGTCTGGTATCCCTTCTCGAGGCTCATAATGAACTCATGCGCGCCGATTTGCTTCGACACGGCGATCACCTCTTCTTCCGTCGCGTTGGAGCCATAGCGGATATTTTCCATCACCGTGTCCGTGAAGAGGAACGGATGTTGCAAGACAATACCGAGCTGCTTGCGCAAGCATTCGAGGGTCATATTGCGGATATCGATATCATCGACGAGGATCGATCCTTCCTTCACGTCGTAGAACCGGCATAGCAGGTTGATGAACGTGGTCTTGCCGGCACCCGTGTAACCCACGATTGCCAGGGATGTCTTTGCTGGCGCGGTCACGCTGATATTCTTCAGCACGGGAACATTTTCCTCGTAATTGAAATAAACATTCTTGAATTCCACCCTTCCATTGATCACGTGATCCGCAACAGCGCCCGGCTTGTTTTTTATCTCGACTTCTTCATCGAGTGTCGTGAAAATTCGTGTACCACCAGCGAACGCTGCTTGTATCTGGTTGTAGAAATTGGCGAGCTGCTGGATGGGGCCGTAAAACTGCAAGACGAGCAAGATGTATGCAAGAAACGTATCGAGCTCAAAACCACCTGCATCCCTGAGAAAGAAAAATGCGGCAATGAAGATCAATGCAAGGACACTAAAACCAATTGTCTGGAAGATTGGCCCGACCTTAGCCATCAGTTTACCAGCTTCGATGTGGGTCTGCATATTGGCACGATTTGCGACATCGAATTCTTGCGCGGATTGCTCCTCGCGTGTGAAAGCCATCGTGGTCTTCATCCCAGACACACCTTGTTCCAACTTGGTGTATACCTCTGCGATGGTCTCCCGGGACTTGTCATAAATTTTTCGGGCCCGCTTGGAAACGATTTCGGTAACGAGAAAGAACAACGGGCCGACGAGGAACGTGATCAAGGTCATCTGCCAGGAATAGACGATCAAGAGATACATGATGTACACGATGGACAACAGGTCCCCGAGGAGCGTGGGGAAGCCACTGGTCAAGAGCGTGTGGATTGTTTCCACGTCGCTCAAGACATTGCTCATGATCTTGCCGGCTTTTCGCTTGTCATAATAGCGAAAGGAAAGGGCTTGCAGCTTGATGAAAACTTCTTGGCGCAAGTCGAAGGTCGTGTGCAACGAGATGTAACCTTGGAAATATGCATTGGTCGTCGTCAAAACCCACGAGAGAAGGTAAAAAAGCAAGAGCTGGGCACCTAGCGCATATAAAGTCGCCCTTTGCTCAGCAGATGCCGTCCCACCCGCGCCTATTACTTCCGCGATATCATCCGCAAGGCCAACCGCATCCTTCAATATCACGACAGGATATACCCTCACGAACGCGTTGATGATCATTATCAAGAGCACGACGAAAAACTGGGCTCTGTATGGCTTGATGTATTTCAATGCACGAAGCATGATCTCCTTGCCGGTATAATGCCGGAGTAATTTATCATCCTCGTCTTCTTGAACGCCTTCCCTCCTCCTGTGACCAGACCCCCCGTGATGATGCGGGTGATCGTGGTCGTGATAATGTACACCCATGTTAGACCTCATCCTTCTTTGAATCGTTCGCGGGTTTCTCCCGGGTTGTCTTCTTTTTCGGCGGCACCGCTGCATCGTTAGCGGTTCCTTCTTTTTCTTGCGCGGGGGATTCTGCATCCCCTTTCGTTTCGATCGTTGCTTTTTTGCGCGATGCCCGCTTCTTGATGGGTATTTCAGCGGTTCCAGGACTTTCAGACATGCTTGGTGGTAAAGAGGAATCCGTGTTTTTTGCCGTTTCTATCACGGGTTTCTTTCGGGGCTCGCGCGCTTTCTTCGGTGTTCCAGCAGGGGCTTCCTTTGATTCAGCTGGTACATCTTGATGCGTTGCGATATCGGTTTGAGAAGGTTGAGGTTGTGAAGATTCGGTTTTTTCCGCCCGTTCAAACCATTTCTCAATGGCTTCTTTTTTCTTCGCTTCGAGCTTCTGCATTTCTTCCAATGCCTCCTCCTCTTCCTTCTTCTTCTTTTCTTCTTCCTTGAGCTTGGTTTCCTCGATCTTTTTCTTGACCTCATCGAGCTTCTGGACGCGCTTTTGCTCTATCTTGTCTTGCTTTTTCTGTTCTTTTGCAAGCTGTTTCGAGGTTTTTTCAACCACGCTTTCGGAACCCTCGCTCAAGGTACCTTGAAGCTCGGGCGTAAGCACCGCGCCACCATGTACCCGTGCATATTGTTCGAGCTCCAGGAGGTGCTTTTCTTGATCCCGATACAACGTCTTGTAAAGTCGCGCGTAGTACGCGTTCTTGCCTATGAGCTCGTCGTGGCTACCATGCTCCATAAGCATTCCGTTTTCCAGGTAGAGAATCGTATCCGCATCCCGAATGGACGACAAGCGCTGGGTTATGATCAGCGTTGTCCTACCTGCCATGACGCGCTTTAAAGCTTGCTGGATGAGATATTCTGTCTCGACATCGACGGCGCTTAGCGAATCATCGAAGATCAAGATGCGGGGGTTGATGAGCAACGACCGAGCGATGGAAAGGCGTTGCCGCTGCCCGCCACTCAATGAAATCCCGCGCTCGCCCACGATCGTGTTATAGCCTTCAGGTAATCCGATGATGAAATCGTGGATGTTCGCTATCTTTGCCGCGGCTTCCATTTCTTCCTTGCTGGCCTTCACATTTCCATACAACAAGTTATCCTTAATGGAAATGGAAAATAGAAACGTGTCTTGCGCGACGATGCCTATTTGCGACCGCAAAGCCTTGATCTTAACATCGCGAATGTCGATCTCGTCGATCAAGATGGCACCTTCCGTGCAATCATAAAACCGCGGAATCAGATTCACGAGCGTGGATTTTCCGCTCCCTGTTGGGCCCAAGATTGCCACTTTTTCGCCCGGTTTTATCTCGACATTGATGTCCTTTAAAACCTTTCGTTGCGTGCCCGGGTATGTGAATGCCACATCCTTGAACGTGATTTTCCCGATAACTTGCGGTAACTTGATCGCATCTTTTTTTTCGACGATTTCTGATGTATGATTCAAGATCCCTACGATACGATCCCCCGATGCCATCATCTGCTGATAGCTTCCCATAAAAGTAGCGAGAAACCGAATCGGACCAAGGATCATCTGTAACAAAATGAAAAAGCTCACAAGGGATGCGACTTGAATATTGCTACTCGGAATTTCCATGGCTAGGTATGCACCGATGATGATGACGATGACCAAGCTCGCGTTGGCGACCGTATCCATAGTCGGTCCGAAAAACGTGTTAACACGCACGAGACCCATATTCGTCCGGAGTAGATCATAGTTCTGAGACGAGAACTTCTTGATTTCGACCTCTTCTTTCGCAAAGGCTCGGACCACCCGGACGCCGGTAACATTTTCTTGCAGCGTCGCGCTTATCTTGCCGTATTCTTCACGCACGCGGTGGTAGAGCGGCCGGATTTTCCTCCGATAAAGGACGATCAAGCCAAAAATCGCTGCACAAATCGGTATGATCGCGAGAGTCAGTAATACGCTGAGCACAAGCATCAAGCACAACACGATGGCTATCGTGATAATCGAATTCAAGAATTGAACGAGAACATCGGTCAAAAAATGCCTAGTTTGGTCAACATCGGATGTTACCTTTGCCATTATGTCGCCGGTTCGATTTTCATCAAAGTATGAAAAGCTCTGCCGCTGTAGCGCGATGTACAAATCATTGCGGAGCTTGTAGATCAACCGTTCCCCGATCCGCGCGTTCATATAACCCGAGGCGTAGCTCATCAGGCCGGCGGCCGCCACCAGCACCAACAACCCGATGAGATACAAACCAAGCATGGACAAGTCACCGCTGTCGAACACGTCGCTGACCAGATTCTTGATCAGCAAAACGGGTAACGAAATCAGCAGCGAGCTACCTGCATTTAGCAGAATCCGAACGATGAATTCGACCTTGAGCTTCCACAAATATCCGAGCAGCGTTATGAACGTCGTGCGCATCAGTGCAGGTATTGCCGTTTTCCCCCGTCGAGTGAGCTTGGCGCTAATCCTTCGAATTAATGGTGTCTCGTGATGCTCCTTCTTTTTCTGTGCCATGGTCAGCTTCACGTCATGATTGCGGGTGCCCGTGATATATGGAAGGAAAATTGATCGTGGTGCTCGTGAAAACACGCCCGGGACTTCCGATTTAACACAACATTTTGTTTTTTTTAGGTTTTACTTTACATTTATTTACTTTACTTTTTACTTTCATCTTTCTTTTTCAGATCCTTTTCCATGCGATCCTGAAAGTTATCGCGCATCTGGCTATTCAAGGTTCTGTCCTGTTTAGAGCGCGGTATTTCGTT
>JAUQYW010000354.1 GCA_030587525.1 Candidatus Sigynarchaeota archaeon
CCGTGACAAAGGGTGGTGGCTGGGGTGTCGGAAAAATACCGAGCGACACGCCAGAAAGCCGCATCCTCGATATCCTGGGCAAGTACAAGTGGTGGTACGGTGACGGCGTGTTATTGCTTCAAGAATTCATCGAAAACGAGGGTTACGACAAGCGCGTACTGGTGCTCGATGGCCTCATACTCGGCGTCGAGCGTCGCTCGGCCACGATTGCGACGGAAAGCTGGATCTATAACATCAGCAGGGGAGCCATTGGTATGAAAGACACGATCGATGCCACGGAACGCCAGCTGGTGCTCGATGCGTTCCGCGCGACCGGCCAGTTTTTCAGCGGTATCGATCTCATTAAAGAAAAGGACGGCAAGAACTATATCCTGGAAGTGAACAGCACTCCTGGCTTCAAGGGGTTCGAGGAATACCTGGGCTTCAACGTCGCCTCGTTCGTGCTCGATTACTTGATATTTTTTTCGTAAATCACAAATCAGTGACGTAAAATGCCAAACAAATGCCCATTCTGTGGATCTCGTGATTTGAAAGCAGAAGAAGATTCGATTCGCGGTGTCCAAGTTATCGATTCTCGGTGTCCAAGTTTAATTTTATTAAGTTACTACATACATCTATAGTAACTGGCCTTTAATTGAGATGAGCGGGAAACGAGTGATCAAGAAACCTTAGCTGCCGTTTTGCAAAACCTCTATTTTTCCCAGGATCACGAGGAACGGCTGCTTGCTTACAAGTTTCTTGGGGAAATTGGCATCGAGAAGCAACGATACGCCGTGGCCGTGGTAAAATTGCTGCTAAAAGCATTGGTCGACAAGGATGTTGATAACCAGGTCCAGGGAATCCACTACCTCGGTGAACTCGGTGCATCTTCCTCGTCCTTGTCCAGCCACTTGATTTACCCGTTTATCCAGATATTATTGCAGCCAGACCTCAAGCCCGTCATAGAATTTCACGTCTTGCACGCGCTGGACAGGCTTAACAAGGATTCCGAGGACGTTAAAGAATTTTTGTATCGCGGCATTTCCGATATTGCTTACATGCAAACCCCGAAGCTTTTCCTTCAAGATCCCGCCGAACGGCAAGCCGCGGCTTGGCGGATTGGGAAGCTTGGCAAGATCTCTTTTCCCGCCGTGGTCGACCTGATCCCCGCGTTGCTCAATCGTCTCGTTGACGATGACGAGCACGTGAAAACGGTCACGTTCAAGGCCTTGCTCGAATTAATGCTGCAGAATAAGGATGGCCTGGTCCATGTATTGCTTGATAACCTCGAACTCATGGAAAATCCATTCTTGAAACTGCAAGTGTTCACCTTATTGGGCGAGTTTTCGAAAAAAGATCAAGGTTACGTGGACCTCCTCGTTCCCATCTTGATCAAGGAGCTCGAAAGCCAGAATCGCATTTTTCAAGTCAAGATCCAGAAGATCTTGAAAGTTTTCGAGCGCATCTCTCCCGGGATCTTCGTGCGAAAACACAAGCCCTTGCTCGTCGATATGCTGAAATCCCCGAGCCGGTATGCCTACCATTGGGCGGTCAAGACCTTCGCATCGTCGCAGATCAGCACGTTGCACGAGCTCGCGGACAAGGATGTTTCCCAATTCATCGACGAAAACTCGTTGATCGTCGAAATGCTGATCAAGAACCACCGGGGAAATATTATGCAAACCCGGGTCATCTTGATGATGCTCATCCACGAGACCAATGAAATGATATCCAAGGTGGCAGATACGAATTCGCCGGTGGCGACGGGACTGCACGAGAGCTTGGCCCAGATTCAAAAATCCGGGCTTTCCTCGGAAACCGAGGTCGTCGCGGCGTATGAGAAATTCAAGACGATCTTGAAAAACTCGAAGCTGTTTTTGAGCAATAATAGTTCCTCGACGTGATAGAACTCGGTCGATGGTGCCCGAGTAATCGTGCATGGTGCCAAGCGCTTTTAAAGGTGTAGATGGTTATTATTAATGGAATTGCTGGAAACTATTAATAGAATTGCTAACTCGATTTCGGCGCGTTGCGTTGATTCGAGTCGAAATCCCAGATCAAGCAATGCACGTGTCTCGCGTTAACAACAAATAAATACATGACGCAAAATGCCAAACAAATGCCCATTCTGTGGATCTTTTGATTTGAAAGAAGAGGAAGACCGGTCAAAACCACCGATCTCCTTCGTTCCTCGTCCTATTTATCACAAAAAATATAATTGCAAGAAATGCCGCAAATCATTCTCGAAGGAGCAAATGGAGAATCCCTCCAGCGCAGCGGGAGCAGAGGCAGAGAGCGAAGCGGCGAACACCGTTACTGCCGCTCCCGAGACCCCGGTAACGACCAACGAGCATTCGACACCCACGATGGCAACGAAAACTCCGGTAACTGCGGCTCATGGTTTTTCATCCGAAACACACGAGGCTCCAGCCCCAGCAATAAGAAAGTCCCCCGGGTTTCCCTCGGGTGGCTTCACATCGGAAGCTCCAAGCACGCACAGTGTTACACCACGGCGGCCCACGGGATTCAACACGATGGAATCCGCCCCGCAGGCACAGCCCGAAGAAAAAAAGTCTTATATGCAAATAATGAAAGAAAAGGCCCAGTTTCAATCCCAGCAATTTGAATCGACGGAACAATCAGTCGCGACCCAAACCAAGCCCGCGGTGAAGCCTGCTCCCAAGCCAATGGCGAAACCGGCAGCGGCTGGCGGGCCTGTCATGAAACCCGCGGGGATGAAACCGGCCATCAAACCACCGATACAGAAACCCGCCGGTATGGCTCCACCCGTGCCACCGCAACCAGTGCCCGAAGCTACGGCACCTGAAACGGATGCTCCGGTTGAACCGGGCGTTCCTGTAGCCGATGCATCTGCTTTACCAGAGCTGGACGCGCTGCCAGACCTTCCACCTGTATCGGAGCTCGCGAGCGAGGCACCGGTTCCCGAGGCGCCAGCACCGCCAGAGATGGGGACGGCGCCACCCGAGGAATCAACACAAGTCGAGATGCCCGAGGCACCTGCCCCCGTCGCTCCGGTCATGCCGAAACCCGTGGGGATGATAAAGCCCCCGGTGAAACCATCGGGAACAGGGCCGGTTATGAAGCCTATTATGAAACCGATGGCGAAACCTGGCGCGCCAGTTATAAAACCTGCCGGGATTAAACCTCCCGTGAAACCGGTTATGAAGCCTGGTGGGATGAAACCCCCGGTTATGAAACCCGCGGGTATGGCTCCCCCGGCACCCGTTGCCCCGGAGGTTCCGGAAGCGACGCCCGAGGCGGAGCAATCTTCTTCATTCCAGAGCGCTTCAACCCCTGCCCCGGATGCACCGAAACGAGGCGGCTTTTCCAGCTTGGAGGAAACGAGCGCCCCGCAGCCTGAGGAGAAAAAAACTTACATGCAGAAAATGAAGGAAGCCCAGCAATACCAATCACAACAATTTGCAGAAACCACGCACGCGGTTGAACCTGAAATCAAGCCGGCGGTCGCGCCTTCATTGCCCGCTGCAAAATCCAAGCTGGATCTGTTGAAAGATTCGTTGAACCAGTTCCTCATGCAATTAGCATGGCCACAAGAGAAGAAAGATGCACTCATGCAAGAGCTTATGAACTTGCCGGAGGCCGAACAGATCGTGTTTCTCGAGCAGTTGGGCGTCGAGGTTCCCGCGCCGGCTCCCGTGGCTCCAGCACCGGCGATCCCGGCACCACCAATACACGCACCTGCACCTCCGGTGCCCACGATGCCGAGGCCTGGCCCAGGGGCGCCTCCGATAAGAGCACCACCGATGGCACCTCCTATAGGCATGAAACCTCCAATTTCACCCCCGGTTTCCGTTCCCGCTAAACCTATGGTGTCACCGCCCGTGGCAGGCCCCATCAAGCCCCCGGTCAAGCCCGCAGGTATCAAACCCCCGGTCAAGCCACCTGTCGCCATGCAAGGTGCTCCGGTCATGAAACCGGTGAAACCAGTGGTGAAACCGTCGGCTGCCGCCGCGGGCTTGTTCGCGTCGATCGACCAGCAGATCGAGCAGACAGTCTCCGGAGAATTTGACGTGGACGATTTTCTCAAAGGCCTGGACGAGAAACCTGCCGTTGCGGCACCGGTCCCGCAAATCCCGAGGCTCGCTCCTCCAGCTTCACCAGTTGTCGATGAACAGGAGGGCGTATCGGTTCTAAAACCGGCGATCCGGCTTTCCCAGATCTCCACGAAAGTGGAAAAGAAAAGCGAGGAAGAGCTAAAGAAGGAAGCGGAAAGGCTCAAGGCGCAAGCAGCCTCGGACTCCAGCCTCGTGTATTTGCGGCTCCTCGGGTTTGAAAAGGCGGCAAGCGTTGGTAAAGCCTACAAGATCGCCGATTTCTGCAAGATGCTCAAGGATCTCGATCACCAGGCCGTGATCGATTTCATCAAGGCCGTGGACAATGATATGCTCATTAGTTTCGATGATGACAAGCAACAAGTCATCGTCAGCGAGCTTTCTGGCCCCGAGCTTGAAATTATGAACCGGCAATTCGAAAAATGGCTCAGGTTCGGCCGGCTTTAATTTTATCCTTTTTTTAGTATAGCACCCAAGGCTCGACGTTTGACGCTAATTTTTCATACAAGTTAAAATCCGTGATGGGCCGCGCCATGGTAATCCCCCCGCCGACTTCCTTGAAGCCAGCACGTTTCAATGCCTTCCGGTAGCGCACATTTCCCGAGCTTGTCCGGCAAATCATAAATGGGAAGGTTCTTCCTAGGTATTTTTGACATCGAGCAAGCATTAACGTGCCAAGGCCTTGGTTTTGGTATTTAGCTGCAATCCACGAGATATCTATCATGGGCAGGGTGGCTTGGAATTTCCCTTCCTTAAAATGGTCGATCGTGTAATGTATCCCACCGAGAATGCCATCGGCCTCTATTTCTGCCGATGGTTTCGTTATAAATCCGGACATGCCTCCTTCGAAGTGTTGCAGCAGCAAGTAACCGTGCCTCCGGTGGGTTTCATCGGCGAAAAGCCTGCCGGGCTTGATTTTACGGATCCAGGTCATCGTGCTATCCGGCAATGGCTCGTTCATATCGTACCGGAGATCCACGGCCTTGAGAAAGTCGTCGTGCAAGCCTTGCACGCTATCCTTGGTATGATCAATTAGATTTCGCCATCGCTGACACCAAGGATGCTTGTTTTCGATTTGCCCTGCAACGTGCACCAGGGTGACTTGGGATGGCTCGAAAACCCGGGTTCGACGTGCAAAAGCAGGTACGGATGTTTTGATGAGTTTGAGACAAGACTTTGGCGGTATCGGGGCAAAATATTTGGCAATCGCGGATAATACAGGAAATAATAAAGCAACAAAAGGATAATGGACAAATTGGGCAAGTATATTACCAAGCGCAACTGCGTAAATATCTCCCGTGCTGGGCAACGTCTTGAATCCAACGGATTCGTACAATTTCCGTGCAAAATACTTGGGATCTGCTTGCAGCAACGCGATGCTCCATTTTTGCTGTTCCATGTACGTGATGGCTATGTTGATCAATTTTCTCGAAATGCCCTGGCCACGATGCCCGGGGAGCGTGGAAACGTCGTTGATCTCGCCGCAATCGTACTTGATCAGCGAGCCACCTGATCCATCGGCAAAATACAAGGGTTTGAAATCCGCCCGGATACCCGCCACGACTTTACCATCGTGAACTGCAACGAATTGCCGTTCATACATCGGCTCGTCGCAATTCTTGAACTTTTTCTTGAAGCTTTCCGCGGTTTGATGTGCTTTAAAAGCCACGTTAAAAACTTCCGCGACCTGGCCTATCTCTTCGGGTTTACACGTTCTATATTCGATCCCGTGATCTATCATCACGGGATGATAAAAGGCACGGGTTGATAAAAGCTGGCACCCGCATCCCAGATAATCCTTAGATCATAATTTCGTTTATAGACGAAGTGAAGTTTATGATCCGAGCAGAAAAGTCGAGCAATCAAGAAAATATCCATCCAACCATAGGCATCGTTATCGATAATCTCGTGAAGCGGTTCGAGGACATCGTGGCCGTGGATCACCTGAGCTTGGAGATTCAAAAAGGCGAACTCTTTGCACTCCTAGGACCGAATGGCGCTGGCAAGACCACGACCATTAAAATCCTCTGCGGCTTGCTAGAAGCAACCAGTGGCACCGCGCACGTTGGCGGGTTCGATGTCCGCAAGCAGATGGAGAAAGTAAAGGCGCTGATAGGTGTCTGTCCACAGGAAGCCCCGGTCTTTCCATATTTGACCGGGCGAGAGAACATCGAGCTCTTCGGCGCGCTGCACGGCATGCCGAAAGCCAAGTTGAAGGAGCGTGTTGATGATCTCCTCAAGAAGCTGTTCCTGGAAGAGCACGCGTCGCGTCTCGTGCAGAAGTATAGCGGCGGGCTCGTCCGGCGGGCAAGCATCGCGATGGCGCTGGTGCAAGACCCCGAAATCGCGTTCCTTGATGAACCTACGGTGGCAATGGACCCCCAATCGCGAAGGGCTGTATGGGATTTCATCAAGGATCTCAAGGCACAAGGTAAAACCGTCGTGCTCACGACGCATTATATGGAAGAGGCAGAACAATTAGCTGATAGGATAGGTATCATCGACCACGGCAAGCTCATCGCAATAGGCACGCCGGACCAGTTGAAAACGGCAAACAACTGCAAGAACATCGAGGAGGTTTTCTTGAAATTGACCGGACGGCAAATCAGGGAGGAGAACTAAGATGAATGGCAAGAGAATAATCGCTTTGATGAAAAAAGAAATCAAGAAGGCCTTCCGGGATCCTGCGACGCTATTCATGGCCCTCTTGTTTCCCATGATCCTCACGCTCGTGTTCGGCATTGCATTCGGTGCTATCGGCACTGGAACTGAAACGTCTTACGATGTTGCCATCATTGACATGGACACAACATCGCACGTTTGGGCAGATAACTTCATAGGTAACGTCAGCTCGAATGAAATGCTTCGCGTGGTGAATTATACCGACAATGCGACTGCCCAGCGTGACTTATCCGAGGGACAGATAGACGCCATCATCATCATTCCAGCAAATTTCGGGGATAGTTGCCAATCGTTCTTGGCCAATCCTTCAAATTCCTCGGCGTGGATCAACACGTCGCTCGCTTTGTATCTCGATAGTGGCTCCATGATCATCACCCAGGCATTGCCCCCCGTGCTCTACGCGGTCTTGGTCGACACGCTCGTTCCGGGCGTAAGCGGTGCATACCTTCCCGTAAGCATTGGAATGCCTGCTTTGGTTTCCGCGAGCCGGCTCAGCCAGTTCGATTACATGGCGCCAGGACTAATAGCGTATGCGAGCATCTTTCTCACGATGACAGTGGCACAATCAGTTTCCTCGGATAAGGAAAAAGGATTGCTCAAGCGCATCAACGTGACGCCGGCGACTGCAGGTGACGTGATGGCAAGCTATGCAGTATCGAACATGATGATCGCGGCTATGCAAACAGCGATCATTTTTTCGTTAGCAGCGATCGTCGGTTTTCGACCTATGGTCGGGTTTGAATCCTATCTCGTGGCATTCGGTATGGCGCTCGTGTTTGCCCTCTGCAACGTCGGTTTTGGCTTGATCACTGCCTCTCTCGCAAAGAATACAGGTTCGGCGACCGGAATTTCTTTCTTGTTCATCATACCACAGATGTTCTTCGGAACCTTCATAACTATGCCGAAGGATGTTTCCCAATTCGCACCCAGTTATTATATCACCGATGCTCTCACATCATTATTTCTTCGAGGCGCATCGATTTTCAGCTCGACGATATTCTTCGACTTGGCAGTGCTCGTGATCTTAAGCATCAGCGTGTTCCTCGCAGGGGTCCTCGTGTACCGGAAGTTCGGAAACAAGTGATTTTTTTCCCCATTTTAGTCATCGAGAGATGCCGATATCGACATGAACTTGGTTCCCTTACCATTTTTTTTATGTTATGCTTTTTTTTGTGTGCGCGTTATAGGTCTTAGGGATTACCATGTCAACGAAGAAAGGTGGCGACATCAAGAAAATCGTCTTGATGTACAGCGGCGGTTTGGACACGTCTTGCATGCTCAAATGGTTGCAAGATAATTACAAGGCCAAGGTTATCTCGTTCACGGCCAACATTGGCCAGGAATTGGGTGAAAAAGGCAGCTTCAAGGCCATCGAGGACAAGGCTTACAAGCTCGGCGTTGAAAAGCACTACACCGTCGACTTGCAAGAGGAGTTCGCAAAAGGGTACGTCATCCCGACCATCAAGGCCAACGGGCTCTATCAAGGCGTTTATCCCCTGAGCACGGCCATTGGCCGTCCATTGCTCACGATACATGCCATCAAGATCGCGGAAAAAGAAGGTGCCGATGCGATCGCGCATGGCTGCACTGGCAAGGGGAACGATCAAGTCCGGATCACGGTCACTGCAAAGGCGCTCAGGCCAGACATCAAGGTGCTCCAGCCTCTCGTGTCGTGGGAGATGAAATCGCGGGCCGAGGAGGTCGAATATGCCAAGAAGAACGGCATTCCCGTTGCCAACGCGAACAAGAAATACAGCACCGACGAGAATTTATTCGGCCGGTCGTGTGAATGTGATGTCTTGGAGCATCCCGAGGAGATCCCGCCTGAGGACGCGTGCGCGTGGACCGTCAACCCGGCGAAGGCTCCTGAAGCCGGGGAAATCATCAAGATTGGCTTCGAGAAAGGTGTTCCTGTCAGTGTTAATGACAAGGCAATGGAAATCGTCTCTTTGATAGGGGAGGTCCACAAGATAGCAGCTCGCAATGGCGTTGGACGTCTCGAGCACATGGAGGACCGGACGGTGGGTCTCAAATCACGCGAGACTTATGAATGCCCCGCCGCGGTTACTCTCATCGCCGCGCACAAGGAACTCGAGAAATACGTGTGCACCAAGCATGAGAACTCGTTTAAAACGTCGATCGACCAGCGATGGGGCGAGCTCGTCTATGAAGGTTTGTGGGTCGACCCGCTCCGGGAGGATCTCGAAGCATTCATCAACGAGGTCAACAGCCGCGTGACGGGCTGGGTCAAAGTGAGCCTGATCAAAGGCAACGCGCGTGTCGTCGCGCGGGACTCGCCGTTTGCGTTGTACAGTTACAAGCTCGCAACTTACGAGCTCGGTAGCACTTTTGACCAGAAAGCGAGCGAAGGTTTCATGGAATTACACGGACTGCAATCTCGTATGGCCTACCAGCTCAAGAAAAACCTCAAGAAATAGAACGCATTTTTTCATTTTTTTATTTATTTATGGCGTCGCTCCACGTGCTTCAAGTGCACGATTTTTTCGAGATCGAGGCATTCGACGGTTCGTTCCGAGCTCTTGCACGTCTCGCAAGTGACGGCTTTTTTCTGGTTCTTGCCTGGTTTGCTCACCATTGCGAGAATCGTGTATGATTCGCAGATAGGACACACGAAATCTAGTGTTTTCCATTCCACGTCGCCGTGTTTCTTCAGCTTTTGATAAACAGCCGTTAGCATCTTGTCCGGATCGATCTTGAGGCGCTTCAAATGCGGCGCAAGCGCCGCGAGGGCATCTGGAAGCTTGTCCATGGTAACGAATAAGGACGTGGGATAAAAAAAGGATGCTGCACAATTGCAGAGATGGTTTGAAAGTTTTTCCCATTTTCATGGGAACCCCCGTAACTATTAATAACATAGGACGTCTCTTGCAAACTGGGCTTCGCAAAATGGAGCCCATGTCTCAATGAATAGAGAAAGGTGTTTATGGTGAACAGCTGCCAATTTCGTTGAACGGCAAGAAAATCGACATTTCTTGCCCTGAAAAGATATATTGGAAATACGTGCAGAAAGTGGCCCCCGTTCACGATTCTCGTGGGCGTTCTTTGCCTGGTTCGCTGGTAAAAACCTTGCATCACCTCCGGGACTGCAAGTCCATCCTGGACGTGTGTGGTGGGACAGGAAGGATCGCGAGATACCTCGTGAAGCTGGGCCACGACGTGAAAGTCGTTGATTTGAGCGAAGACATGTTGGACATCGCGCGGCGCAAGGGGTTGCGCGTGGAGATCCAGGATGCCCGGCATCTGGACGAGCAAAAAGCTTCCTACGATGCGGTCATCTGCCTTGGAAATAGTCTTGGCGGCATCCCGTCGAAGGATGGCAGGATGCAGGCCATCAAGGAGATGGTGCGGGTGAGCCGGAAATACGTGATCATCGATTGCACTAATCGTTTGTTCGATCTTCCCGTTGTCTGGTTACCCCTGTATGTCCGAAAGCTCCTGGGATGTTACCGACCGGGGCTGCGCCTGCGGGAAGATGTCGTTTCCGGGACGAATCTCGGCGACATCGTGTACCACGATCGCGAGCTGGACGCGGTCCTCTATCATTACGTGTACAGCTTCCTCGAATTGCGAGGCGAAATGAGGCGCGCCGGGCTCAAGGTTACGGCATTGAATGGCATGCTCTCGAGGCGCGTCGTGCTGGTCGGCGTGAAGCGGTGAAGACTATGAACATAAAACAATACGCTGAACAAGCAAGCCTCTTGAAACGAGAAGCGGACCAGTTGCTAGCTGATTTGGCCTTGATCGACATTTTTGCTCGATTCGGGGTCGTCCATCTCACGGGAAGTTACAAGTACGACTTGATGACCCGGAGGGACATCGACGTGTGTGTGGAAATGGCAAATCCCAGCGAGGAGATGCTGTTTGACATGGGGGTAGCCATCGCGGCGCTCCCGCACGTCGGGTCAATGTACTTCAGAAACGAGTACGTCCTGCGAACCCCGGGAAACCCGCTGGCAATGTTCTGGGTCGTCGATGTCTACCGGCCGGGTGGGGACAAGTGGACGGTTGATATCCTCGTTTCGACGCCCGCCGAGGTCAAGCGGGTCATTGATGCGGGCGCAGAACAGCTTCACGGGCTCGATCCGGAAAAACGGGCTTGCATCCTGGAAATCAAGGGTCATCTCACGGCGACCAAGGATTACAGGAAGACGTACAAGAGCACGGATATCTACGAGGCGGTCATGAAGGGCGGCGTGAAGGATCTCGCGGGATGGAATGCCTGGTGGAAACACGTGGCGATTAAAAGTCCAGGCACAAGAAATACTCCTTGAAACCATCCTTGGTTACCGTCCCGCGCTTCTCGAACCCGAATTTCTTGTAAAATTTCAACGCACGGTTTCTCGTCGATGCCCACGTGTCAAGCCAGACTTGGTGGAATCCTTCTTTTTTTCCCATGGTGATGATCTCGTTCATGGCTCGCGTGCCGTGCCCCTTTCCTTGATAATCTTGAAGGATCGCAATTTCCTCGAGGTAAATCGAACCGGGGAACGGCGGGGAGATCATCCGGGAAAACGTGAAGTGGCCGATGTATTCATCACCTTGTATCAGGACCAGGATTTCATCCCGGGTTATCTTGAGATCGAAATATTGCTCGTGGCGCTTTCGTTGCGTGATCTCGCCGGGAAATACCGCGAATTGTACCCGCAAGTAGTCATCCTTGTCCCGTGCTTCTCCTTTGCGAATTTCCACCATTTTTTCACCATCATTGAAGTTACTATTGAATCGACTTGACGTATGAATTACTCGCGGTTCAAGGCTTTTTTAGCGAAAGGACAGAAGAAGAACTATGTGGCTAGAATCTGACAAAATGTCGCAAAGGGAAAGGCTACAAACTGTCCTTAATCACAGCGAGCCAGACCGCCTCCCGTTTTACCTTATGGGTATGCCGTCATATGGCGATTTTTTCCAGGAATTTCGCCGCCGCGAGGATTTACTGGATACTTACACGGATGACGATAAAAACATCCTCTTGACGCCATGCGGTGATATCACGGTCAATGCTTTTTTCGGAGCGGACATCATCACCCACGGACTCCACGTGGAGTATCCTAAAACGCAATGGATTGACGCGAAAAACAATCTCGTTGAACACGGGATCATAGTGCATGGCGTGGAGACTGGAATGCGGATTAACTATTTTGGATACCGCGAGAAGGCGACGATCCTGCCAAACGGGTTCGCATACAACTGGTACGTCGGGCCATACATGAAATCCGATGTGGAGTTTCAAGCCTGGTTCGACAAGTACGGTTGGCCTCATGATTTAGCCGTAAGAGACCCGGGCAATGAGATAACGGAAACGAATGCCAAGTTCAGCCACGCGGTGCACGTCATTCCCGATTATGGCCCAAGCGTGTTCACGCACTTGTGGATGATGCTCGGGGATCGCTTCGCCTATTTCTGCCGAAAATGGCCGGAATTTGTCAAGAAAATCGTGGATTCCTTTGCTGACTTGCAAGTGAAGCAAGTCGAGAAAATGAAGCCCTTGAAACCCGTGGCGGTGTTCAACGGCGACGATCTTGGCCAGAAGGATAGGGCCATGCTGTCCCCCGAGATGTTTCACAAGTTCATCTTCGATGCCCGCAAGCGCGTCAATAATGCCATCCACGAGATAGGTGCAAAATCCGTCCTGCACTGCTGCGGGAACGCGGTGGAGCTATTACCCGAGCTGGTCGCGTCTGGGCTGGATGCTTGGCAGAGCCTGGAACCGGCGTCCGGCATCGACCACGCGCTCGTGAAGAAGAAGTTCGGGGACAAGATGAGCTTCTGGGGTGCGATTGACAACAACGTGCTCTGCTTTGAGACAATAGCCGACGTCGAGCGCGAGGTCAAGCAAAAAGTTCGTATGCTGGCGCCTGGCGGCGGTTACGTCATCGGGCCGGCGCACGATTATCTCAACACGAAGGTTGACAACGCCATCGCCCTCCGAGCTGCTGCTGCGAAATTCGGCAGATATCCTCTATGATGCTTCAAGGAAGGCCTTTATGATACTGCATGAACCCTGGAAGGCAGCTCCATCATCAACGGGACAGCGGCGCGCGAACGAAATATCGTGATGGTGGCAATCCCGGCATTTGAGATGCGAGAGAACATTATTATTCAGCTAAGCTATATAATGTTCAACCCAGTATTACTGCACCCTAAGGGAGAGAGAAATGAAATTGGCAAATCTAGCGAAGTTCAAGGATAAATTCTACATGATGACCATCGTTGCAGTCCTCACGTACTTGATCGGGACTTTCATCTCGTTTTTTATATACACGGGGGGGTATCAGGGCAATCCGACTAGCCCGGGGTATTCATTCGTGTACAATGCTTTTAGTGACCTGGGTTTGTTCACGGCGATTTCGGGCAATCCCAACCTCGTCTCCGCCGTGATCTATATGGTGATCCTTGCGTTTGTTGGCATTGCGCTGCTTGGATTTTTCATTTTCTTGCCTGCAATCTTCCGAAAGAGCCGGGTGGGTACCGTCTTGAGCATCATCGGCAGCGGGCTGGGGATCTGGTCGAGCATATGTTTAGTAGGGATCGCGTTCACGCCAGCGGACCTGTTCAATGTTTATCACCTGTATTTTTCGAATAATGCATTTATGTTTTCGTCGTTGGCAAGCTTGCTCTATGGGCTCGCTATCATCGGCACCAAGCGATATCCGACCAAGTATTCGATTCTGTTCCTCGCGTTTGGAGTTTGCGTCTTGCTGTATGGAATGATCTTCATCCCGGAAAGCTGGAAGATGAGCTTCGTAGACGGTTTACTCGTTCGCAATCTCGGGCAGAAGATCGTCGTGTATCTCTGGATGATCACTGACGGCGTGGGGGCATACGTTGCCTGGAAACTTGTAAAAGCAGAAAAAGTGGCCGTGGCAAGCAAATAAAGGGCGTTCGCTCGATCAACCCTTTTTTTTTATGATTCCGCCACCTCATCTTACCGACAAAAATCAACGAAGTATCTACTTCGTTTTTGTTATCTAATCGTGTTCTAAAGGCTAATCAAACCATTCGATTCGATGATCCGTATTCTACCTCAAGGTACCAATTTGCAATGATTGAGATATACTTTCAATCGTGCAAGGTCGAGGGTCAAGAGCGAGCCACGCTACTTTTGAACTCATTGTTAGAAGAATATAAAGTTGATATAATTAATCCGGATAGGAGGCTCCTTTTCTCGGCAGGTTTGTTGAAATGTCAGTACCGTACCGCGTTATCGTATATTGATTGCTTGTCGATCGCCCATGCTTTGAGAATAAAGCTCCCGTTCCACACGACCGAGAAGAAATTGAAGCAAATCCCCGGGAATATGCTCCAGATGCTCAACGTCGTGAAATACGAGTTACCGTGACACGTTACCGTGCCAGGCTAAATGCAGCAGATGCGAGGCAAATTAATGGAAAAAAAGGTTGGATCAAATCACCTAACGATGGGAATCTGCTTGGCAACTGGCTCGGGCTCGGCAGGTGCCGTGATGGCGATTTTCGAAGGCCGGGCCATGTGGACGGTCAGGTCGATCTTGGGTGGCGCGCTGAGATCGACGATCAATTTTTGGATAGGCCTGATATTTTTCATGAAACCGCCCAGCATCTTGAAGAACCACCAGTTTCTGCGGTTCAAAACGTAACGCGGCGCCTTGTCGAAGAAGTACGATCCCCAATATTTCCCGATATAGAAGGAGGAATATGCCTTGCGAACGAGCTCGGCGATCTGGAGCCGCGTGAGGTCTGGCGTGCGCATGACGACTCGTGTGAAGTCGTAATGTGTCCAGTCGTAATCCTCGATCCATCCTTTCTTGTTAGCTTCATCCCAAAGACCCGTCTTTGGTAATGGGGTTAACGCCGTGAACTGAGCGATGTCGATTTTAAGCTTGTTTGCATATTCAATGGTTTTAAGCACGTCTTGATATGTTTCCCCTAGATTCCCAATGATGATGGCACCGAGAACCGCAATTCCATAATCATGGCACATTTCGACGGCTTGCTTGATCGTGTCAATGCTGATTTTCTTGCCGATGCGATCGAGGCTGCGCTGGTGCGCGGACTCGATGCCAATGAAGAGCATCTTGAACCCTGCGTCAGCCATCTTGCCGAACGTCCTCTTGTCGCGGAGCAAGTCATCGGCTCGGACCTGGGCCGAGTACCATTGCTTGTCGAAGCCATATTCGATGGTGAGGTCGCAGATTTCCCGAACACGGTTCATGTTGATCGTGAATTCGGAGTCTTGATAGCCAATCCATTTCGTCTTCCTGGAGAGTGCTAGGATCTCGTTGATGACGCGCATCGGGGACTTCCGGCGCCAGTTCGGCGTGTGTTCCTTGACGCAGCAGAAATTGCATTTGCCGACGCAACCCCGCGAACTTTCAAGTGCATCGATCGATGCCCCGAAGTACTCGTATCTCGTGTTCCCGATGAGATCTCGATCGGGCATCGGGAGCGTGTCGAGATTCTGGATGAGCGGGCGTGGCTCGTTGACGACAAGCTTGCCATCGTTCTTGTAGGAGATCCCCTTGACGCCCTTCAAGTTCTGGGGCGTCCATTTCCCGTCCCGGTCGAGGATTTTCACGACCTCGGGATAGGTCAGCTCGCCCTCGTTCTGCACGGCAACGTCGAACATCGGCTCTGTGACAACCTGAGGTACAAGTGACGCGTGGTAACCCCCAATAATGACGGGTTTGTTGTATTCCTTTGCAATCGATGCGACCCACATGGCATTCTTGATGGACGGCGTGTATGACGAGATCGCGATCAAGTCATTTTTCTGGATCAAGTGGCGAATGGTATTTTCTGGGATATTGGGATTGACTTTCAAGTCAATCAAGAACTTCTTGTGCTCGGGTACCGTCGGGGTCAAGTACATCAAGGCGAGGGGCGGCGCGCAAAGAAACGAATCAAGCCCAAGGGAGCCAGCATTGCCGGCGTTGACGTAGAGAATCTTCAACTTTTTTCACTTCACGTTTATTGTCGCTTTTACTATGTAGAATTTATGTAGTGAAAAACTCATTCTGTATGTAGAGTTGACAACCCTTTCAGATATATAAATATTATGTTCGAGGGATATTCGGAACCACGATTTTTTTTTCATCCCGCCGAGATCCTTTGAACCGGCAATGAGGTGCGGGCGATCGAATTATGTCGGCACGTTCGGTTCCAGAACTTGCACGAGCACGATGCTCGGAAACAGATCGGCCATCACTACACGAGATGCAATGTGATCGGGGATTCCTTCGCAACTCCTTGGTTGCTGAACTATAGTTTGATAATCAGTCATTGTTCTAAAGGAGAACGTGTAGATAGTTGCAGTTGAGTTTGGTTTATGACCATACTCTTGGAATCGAATAAATCATAAATCCTTTTTCAAACATCCACATTTTCATCTTGGATGCAAAACTTTGAAACAATTCCCGTTTATCGAGGGAATGAAGTACTGAAACTTTAGATCTCGCAAAAAAGATGGTTATTTCGAGCGTGCCGTGCTGGTCTGGCTGCAAATGGATGAAATAAAGTCCATCACGCCATCATAATTGTTCCCGGTCAAGCAACTCACTTCGAAAAATGGGATGTTCCCGAGTTCTTTTGCCAAACTTTCCGCGGCATCACGTCCAACTTGGCGGGCCTGCTTTAAATCCGATTTGTTGCCGAGGAGCACGAATCTGGCCTGCGGTTTTGCTGGCAGTCGTGGCAAAATCTCTTGGTATATCGGCCGTATCGTGTCAAACGATGCCCGGCTCGTGGTGTCGTATATGATAATAATGATATCCGACCCGCGAGCGAATTGGTGCATCAAGCTTTCCTGTTCCGAGGGCGTGATCACCATAACGATTTGAAGGTGTCGGTTCCCGATTTCGATTTTTTTTAACACGGGGGTGAACTCCAGCACCGAATCGAGGTTATAATATCCCTTGGCGAATCGGAAAGCAAAAGCTTTCTTGCCAACCTTCTTTGCTCCCAACAAGCAAATTTTAATCGGTTTCTGATAGTCTGGACGAGCCATTTGCATCATCCGTTCGTCTCTCACGGCAAATCCATGCTCTTGCTCTAGATACATGATCGATGCCACTTGCTTTTATGCTTGCATTCCCTCGGATCCATGAAATGAAACTGCACGGATCTTGCACGGAACGGTTCAAGGCGTTAGGGCTTGGTGATGCAGCCCGCTACGATGCCATGGTGAAAGCCCTCAATCAACCGATGGTGCCAAAGACTTGCCAGGTGCTGATGAATTTCGGGTGCAACCAGCGCTGCGTCCATTGCTTTCTCGGGCAAGCAGAGAGCCGTGGCGTTGCTTCGATAGATGTCATGACATCTGCCATCGAGAAATTGTTGGCACGAGGCAACAATATCTATGCCTATCCCACGGAACCGCTGATGAGCGAGGCAAGCCTCTCGGCCTATACACGGTTCCACGACCCTGATGGCGGCTTCATCACGAACGGGACCGCGCCCCTTGCCTCGGATCCGGCGAAACTTGTCACCATGCTAGCGGAACGAGGCGTGCGCAACGTTTATGTATCGCTGCATGGCGCGACCGAAGCCACGCACGAGGCCCTCACGCGGGTGCCGGGCAGCTTCAAGCGGGCCATGGCCACGATCGAGGCGATCGGCGCTTTGGATCGCCGTGGGAAAATGACGGTGTCGTTGGAATCCACGATCCACCGAGAAAATGTTGCGGAGCTCGAAGGCATCGTTGATATCGCCGCCAAGCACGGGATTCGGCACGTGTTCCTGCTCCGCTTGGTGCCCGTCAACCACGGGAACATCCCGCCGAACATGTTGATGAACCGGCAAGCAGTAGTCGATGCGCTTGCCGCGACACGCAAAGCACGGGAGAAATACGAAGGCGATGTTTACGTGGAGCTCGGCATATCGTGGGGCCCTAATTTCAACTCGCATCGCATCTGGGAGTTCCTTGCCCTCAACGTGCGTATGGGCAATACTCGCCACTTCTGCTTCGCGGGCAGCCGCTGGATCGCCGTCGATCCCGGCAAAAACGTGCTGTATCCTTGCATGGCGAGTTCAGGCGCCCCCGAGCTCGTCGCGGGTGAGTTTGTCCCCGGGACCGGCGAGCTGCGCTATAACGAGTTTGGAAATCAGTTGCTGCGGTGGCACGCGGACTGGAACGAGAAGGCGAAGGGGTGTTGCTCGCCGAGCGAGTGCCCGTATTCCATGATCTGCCACGGCGGCTGCCGGTCGACAGCGGTGGCCGAAACTTTGACTCGCGGCGACGGCGTCGACTGGTTCGCGCCTTTCCCGTATTGCCAAACGCAATTGACGAATGAATTGCTTTAATCATGCAGCACCATGAA
>JAUQYW010000355.1 GCA_030587525.1 Candidatus Sigynarchaeota archaeon
AACGAAAGAAGCAAACCCTGCTGAAACTCATGAAAGAGGTTCCTGTCGTCGATGTCCTGGAGATCCTGTCAAAAACATTGCCACGCAGGTGCGTGCGATTTCTAGAGGCCGAAGAAAAGGTTGCAAGGAAAGTTCATGCTATGCTCGGAGCAAAGCTCGAGTTCGCCACTATCGGATAGCAAATTGGGGGCATGAACAGAAATCGGTGAGGACGATGTAGAGAAGAGCATGGCGGGATCGAAAAAAGATAGGAAAGAATGGAAGAAAGGCTTGAAGAATCAATGACCGGTCGAAAAACTTGAGGCTTTTCCAATAACGTCTCCTACATGTCAGCGCATGTCAAAGGTTATTTCCAATAACGTCTAATACATGTCAAAGCACATGCCATAAGTCGATGCATTATGCCGCGATATCGCACCGGAAAATTGACCGCAGCAGAAAAGAACAGGAGAAACCTGGGCTTCGCGATCATCTTGATTCTACTCATTTCCTTGGTCATCACGCTGGTCGTGTTCATGTCGACGTTCAAAGGCAGTTGAAAGAAGCCATGAGCGAGAAAAAAGAGAAGGAAACGGTCAAGATATTCCGCTTCAACAAGGACCTGGGAGAGTTCGAGGAAATTCCACCTGAGAAGATACCACCAGATGGCATCAAGAAACTGCTTCAAGATAATCCGACGGATTCTTACGCCATATTTCAAGTACCTTACATCGTTTGGTTATATCACGGTTCCCAGACGTCCGTGCAGACCAAGTTCACGTCGGCGAGGATGATCTCGAAGCTGCGCGATGATATCCTGCTGGGGGCAAAGATCGTGACGGTCGACGAGGGGAGCGAGCCACTCCCGTTTAAATTCGTCACGAAGATGGCAGACCCAAAGGATTTCGGCATAGAGCAAGGCGCGGCGGAATACAAGCCCGCGTACACGGGCACCGAGGAGGATATGACCAAGCTCGAGAAGATGTCGCTAGAGAAAGTTTCCCTCCTGCTCGAACAAATTCCCACACCTGACGGTTTCGAGCGCGAAGTGGTTATCCACGACAACGCACTCTATGCCGTGAAAAACGCGCGTCGCAGGTTCATGGGCTCTGAAATCGAGGAAATCGAGTTGATCCCGCTCCCGAAAGATGCGAGCATCGAAAGTGGCACATATCTCGCCAAAGATTTAAATCCCAGATTGTTCTTCGAGAATAACAAGCTCTTGCTCATCGAATTGCTCCGGAAAACCGAACAGCGGAAGAAGCAAGAAACCTTGTTTGACAAGCTGGCGTGAACGCCAACCGCTGGCAAGAGAGGTGCGTGGCAAGTGGATGAAAATTCCAAGGAAAAACAAGATGACGACAAGACCATAACCAATATCAAGTTCAAGGCACTTGCCATAAAAAAAGACATCCCGATCGATTTTTGGAAAAAAAAAGACGATGCCGATTCCGACGAGCCCACGATTCTCGAAGTGCACGAGGCAAACGAGGGCGTGCCGGTTCGGGGCAAATGCATCGTTTGCTATAAACCGATTTACCAGAACGATGCCGATGTCTTTTCATGCCCGAATTGTAGCCGTGAAGCGCATTACCTTTGTGCGACGATCTTCATCACGGAACACCAGATTTGCCCGGTATGCTCGTCAAAGCTCCAAATCAACAAAACGACTGGAAAGTACACGGTCGTGAAGAAATAAACCAGCATTGAAAAGTAAAATAAATGGCTCGTGCTTATTTTAGAATGAGCCGGATCGAATACCACGAGACCGGCACCACCACACGCTTGAGTGAACCACGCCTTGGGAAAGAAAAAACGGCCAATAAAATCATCGGACGATGTTGAAGTACCGGAGGAGGAACCACAAGAAGTATCCGCCTCGGAAGGAGCCCAGCAAGCTCAGGAAATGCCGCAAGAAGTGTTCAAACCCGTCGATAAATCCAATACAACGATGGAGGAAGCAGAAAAACTGCAAGCCGAGATGAACCTCGGCACGTGCGGCCACGTGGATCATGGCAAGACGACGTTGGTCCAGGCGTTATCTGGCGTGCGAACTGACCGGTACTCTGAAGAGGTCGAGCGAGGCATCTCGATCAAGCTCGGTTATGCAGATACGATCATTGCGCGCTGCACCAAGTGTCCAGAGCCGGATTGCTATTGGACCAAGGAAATGATCAAGCAAGAGTTCCTGAAGAAGGGACAGAAGGCAAAGGAAATCACTTTCAATAAGTGTCCAGCATGTGGCGGGGACATCAAGGTTTTGCGCAAGATATCGTTTGTCGATTCACCTGGCCACGAAATTCTCATGGCGACCATGCTTTCTGGTGCATCCTTGATGGATGGGGCCATGTTACTCGTCGCAGCCGACGAGAAAGTGCCCCAACCACAAACCCGGGAGCACATGGCTGCCCTGGATATTATGAACATCAAGAACATCGTGATCGTGCAAAACAAGATCGATGCTGTTCCCCGGGAGAAATCGATCGAAAATTTCCAGGGCATCGTAGCCTTTACGAAAGGAACCGTAGCGGAAAATGCGCCGATCTTGCCTGTATCGGCCGTGTTCAAAACAAACTTGCACGAGCTGGTCATGTATATCGAAAAATACATCCCGACCCCCAAGCGAGACCCAGCGAAACTCACGCGATTTTTCATCGCGCGAAGCTTCGATGTCAATAAGCCTGGAACTAAGATTCCCAACTTGCAGGGCGGCGTGTTCGGAGGTTCCCTCGGCGGGGGAATGTTGAAGATGGGTGACGAGATCGAGATCAAGCCCGGCTTGAAGCTGGACGACAAGTACGTTGAATTGACCACGATGATAGAATCCATAAGCGTGGGTTCCGCTCTTGCCGATCAAGCAGGCCCGGGAGGACTGCTCGGCATAAAAACAAAACTTGATCCAAGCATTACGAAATCCGATGGCTTGATCGGTTGCGTGCTTGGAAAGAAAGGTCAATTGCCCCCGTCGACTGATAGCATCGCGATCAGTGCACAGCTGCTCGATCGCGTGGTCGGCACGCAGGATGGCTCCATGAAAGTCGAACCACTCAAGATCGGCGAGAACATCCTCGTCTCCATCGGTACGACAACGACCCTCGGGGGAATTACATCGATCACGAAAAATAAGGTCCGCCTTAAGCTCGTGCGCCGGATATGCTCTGACCCGGGAATGCCCCTTGCGATCTCGCGCAATTTCAACAATCGCTGGCGGCTCGTGGGTTGGGGAAAGCTCGAGGAAATCTCTTGAACTCGCCAAGTCATACCAGCAAATCTTTCATCAAACCAGTTCTTTTTTCGAATCCATCGAATAGACCTTTTTTCACGGGATGATTATGGTAAAACCCGAGGAATCAAAACATGTCTGCAACGTGGACCAGTTCAACATCGAAAAGGGGGAAACAATTTCCACGCTGATGAAATCATTTGCCGGTACCGGATTCAACGCGAAGCGCCTCGGCATGGCTTGCGAGATCTATGAAGCAATGGTGAAGGATAGGAAATGCGTGAAGATCATGACCCTCGCCGGCGCCATGGTTCCTGCTGGGATGCGCGCCGTCATCTCGGACTTCGTCCGCAGCGGGTTCGTCGACATCCTCGTGACCACCGGTGCCAACCTCACCCATGATCTCATCGAAAGTATTGGCTGCCATCACCAGCAAGGATCCGATCAAGTTTCTGATGCGGAGCTCCACGAACACGAGATCAACCGCATTTATGACGTGTTTATGCCGAATAATGCTTATGAATCGATGGAAGATTTCATCCGGACGCTGAAATTTGACAAGACAATTCCCGTCGTCGAGTTTCTGGATTTTCTCGGGGGTGAATTGGAGCGGCTACCTGCAGAAGCCGTGCGGGACTCGATCCTGCGCACGTGCCACGAGAAAAAGGTGCCGATCTACTGCCCCGCGTTCACGGATTGCGGCCTCGGCATCCAGCTCGCCATGAACAACCGTGGGTTGAAGCTCGATCTCTTCGAAGACCTCAACCGCATGATCGGCAAGGCGTGGGATTCCGAGGACGTTGGCGTGTTCATCATTGGCGGCGGGGTGCCGAAGAATTACACGTTCCAGGCTCTGCAATTCTCCCCGAACAGCGCGAGTTATGCGATCCAGGTCACGACGGATCGCCCGGAGCCGGGTGGCTTGAGCGGCGCGACGCTGAGCGAGGCAGTCTCGTGGGGGAAGGTCAACGAAAAGGCGAGGACCATCACGGTCATCTGCGACGCGACCATCGCCGTGCCGCTCATCCTGGCATACTTGAAAGACACTTGCACGGCTTAAACGGCGAATGACCATGGCCGAGCCGGAATCACCGCCAGGAACGCGCAAACCATTCCCGCTCCAGTTGCACGTGCTGCATTTGGACCAGGACGATCCCAAGAAGTGCACGGCCAAGAAGTTGAAAAAATTCGGATTCGTCCGGTTGCACCCGACCTTGAGGACCGTGCCTGTGCAGTCCATCAAGCTCGATCCCTATGCCGACACGGTCATGAGCATCATGGACCGCGACATCATCTTGCGCCACGGGCTGACCGTTATCGATTGCTCGTGGAACGAGGCAAGCAGCGTGTTCAAGAATATGCGGTTAAAAAATGGCCGCCGGCTCTCGGTCATTTTCCTCGCGGGGAACCCCATCAACTATGCCATGCCCGGTAAGCTTAGCTCGGTCGAGGCTTTCGCCGCGGCCTTGATCATCACGGGTTTTTTCGAGGAAGCAGAAGTCTTGCTTTCGAAATTCACGTGGGGGCACACGTTCCTCGAACTCAACAAGCCCCGCATCGGCGAGATAAAAGCAGAATTGGCATCGCGAGGAATCAAACCGGCGCGCCCTTGACTGGCACGGGCTAGAATCGCAATTGTAACGAGAAAAAAGAGGAGTATTGAAAAGTAAGTTGATTTTTAGTCCATGTCAGGCTCGCCGCCGGGTGGAGGACCTCCGGGACCGCCCTTGCCGCCACCGGCCGATTTCCTGGATTGGATTACATCATCGATGCGCAAGATCGTGCTCGCTGCTTCCGTTGCCGATTTCAAGGTTTGCTCGATCACGACCTTGGGTTGGATCACGTTCGCGGCCATCATATCTTCGACCTTGCCCGTGAAAAGATTGATCCCCGCGTTTTTCTGTCCTTCCTTGTGCTTGGACCGGAGTTCGACGATCACGTTGACCGGGTCAATACCACCATTCTCTGCGAGCACAGCAGGAATGATCTCGAGCACGTCCGCGAAATATTCGACGGCAATTTGCTCGCGACCGCTGACCGTTTCCTTGAATTTCCTGAGGACCGATGCGAGTTCCGCCTCGATCGCCCCGCCTCCGACAACGAAGGCGGGATTTTCGATGGCATCCGCGACGACGCAGAGCGCATCGTGCAAGGCGCGGTCGAGCTCGTCGAGAACATGTTCGGTGCCGGCACGGACGAGCATAGAAACGGATTTCGGGTTCTTGCATTCCTCGATGTAGATCATCTGGTCCTTGCCCGTTTTACGTTCCTCCGCGAGCCCGGCGTTGCCGAGATCCTTGGCCGTGAGCTCGCGAACGCTGTTAATGACGCGGGCATGAGTTGCCCGGGCGAGCTTGTCGATGTCGGACTTCTTGACACGCCTGATGGCCATAATACCCGCCTGGGCGAGAAAGTTTTGCGCGTCATCATCGATGCCCTTCTGGCAGAACACGACGTTCGCACCCGCAGCCTTGATCGCATCAACCATCTTCCGCAGCATCTTCTCTTCCTCGTCGAGGAATGCTTGCATCTGGGCTGGGTTCTTGATCTTGACCTCGGCATCGAACTCGGTCTTGGTGATCTCGAGCGCAGCGTCGAGAAGGGCAATCTTCGCGCCCTCGATGCGCTTGGGCATGGACGAGCTCACGACCTCCTTGTCGATGATGAGGCCCTTGATCAGCCTCGTCTCGTGCATCGAGGTTCCTTCTTTCTTGATGATCTGGATGTTCTTGATGTCACAGATAGCCTTCCCATCGCGCATATCCTTGATTTCAAGGCACGCGTCGACGACGATGTCTGCCATAATATCTTTCTCGCCAGCGATTCCCTTGCTGTTCATGGAAGTCCTGGCGAGTTGCTTGAGAATTATTTTGTCATCCTTAGGTATTTTCGAGGCGATCGCGTCGATCGTTTCTATCGCCTTGTCCAACGCGATCTTGTAGCCTTTCACGATGACGGTCGGGTGGATGCCTTGATCGAGCAATTCCTGGGCCACCTTGAGCAGCGTGCCGGCGATGAGAACCGTGCTGGTCGTCCCGTCCCCGACCTTCTCGTCCTGGCTCTTCGCCAGCTGCACCATCATCTTGGCCATAGGATGATCAGCTTCCATCTCGTCCAAGATGGTCGCGCCGTCGTTCGTGATGGTCACGTCACCGAGATTGTCAACCATCAACTTGTCCAGACCTTTTGGGCCCAATGTTGATTTGATGACCTCGCTGATGGCCATGGCAGCGGCGATGTTATTTTTCTGGGCGTCCTTGCCCGTCTTGCGCTCGGTGCCCTCTTTGAGCACGAGCACGGGTATTCCTTCAAGAGTCATAAGTTCATCACATTTAGCGTGGATATTCTTTAACGGGATTGAATGATCGAAAATTAAAAAATTTTGCCGACATGGACTTCTATATAAGCAAGCCCGGGATTCGTTCGACTGGCTGTTCCGGTGCCCTTGACGAGGGAGGGAGGGATTTATAAACCGCGAGGCGAATAGTAACTTAATTCAATCGGGTTGACATCATGGTTGCTGCGTACCGGACTTTTTCATGGTCCTGGCGGGAATAAACAGATACGCACAAGCGGATGCAACGATAGTCTAGCTAGCGTTTTTTCTTCTTTCGCACCGATCGCGTGAAAAATGAACGAGCGGGCCGCATGCGTCGTTTTCCTTTTCACGCGTACCGTCGATGTTTTTGAAATCCAGCGTGCGTTACTTCTCGTAAGTATATAACGAGTTAGCGAGGCACGTGATAGACATGTATACGTCGATGTTAAGAACGTAATCTTGATGTTATTCATTATCAACAACGCATAAAAACAAAGAATAAAAAATAAAGTTATAACCCGAAGAACAAACGAAAAAAAACATACACAAAGGTATCTACTATGGACGTCATCAATCCCATGTACCGGCTCCCGCCGGAGAAACTACCGAAGACCTATTTGAACCTGGCGGTTCACTTGGGCTATCAATTGCCATTGATTAGCCCGATGACCTTGAAACCTGCCACGCCCGAGGAGGCACTAATGATTTTCCCTGCGGGCGTAGTACAACAAGAAATGAATTTCAAGGACAAGGAGATTCCGATCGAGGATGAACTCCGCGCCGCGTATTATTATGCGCAACGCCCGACTCCTCTCCATCGTGCTTTGCGCCTTGAAAAGGCTCTCGGTGTCGACAGTGACAAGATCAAGATATTCTACAAGAACGAGTCAGTGTCGCCCACTGGAAGTCACAAGACGAACACCGCCCTTGCTCAAGTGTATTACGCGAAGAAGCAAGGGATCAAGGCAATTGCAACCGAAACCGGCGCAGGGCAGTGGGGATCAGCGCTCGCCTATGCTTGCGCATTGTTCGGGATCGAATGCCGGGTCTACATGGTCCGGGCATCGTACCGCCAGAAACCCTACCGCGGCATTCTCATGCGAACGTACGGCGCCAAAGTTGTCGAGTCGCCGTCCAACATCACGGATATCGGCAAGAAATTCCTTGAAAAGGATGCAAACCATCCAGGATCGCTCGGTATCGCGATTTCCGAGGCTGTCGAAGACGTGATCAAGCACAACGACACCACCCGGTATTCCCTCGGTTCGGTCATCAATGCGGTTCTCTTGCACCAGACCATCGTCGGCCAGGAGGCAAAGATGCAGATGGAAATGGCGAAGGAATATCCAGACGTCGTCATCGGATGCCATGGTGGTGGCTCGAACTTTTTCGGCGCTTCATCGGCATTTCTTGTCGACAAGATCGAGGGCAAGAAAAATCCCACGATCATCGCTGCCGAGGCAGCAGCCGCGCCGAAGCTGACGAGAGGAGTTTACGCGTTCGATTATGGAGACTCAGGCCACATGGCGCCGATTGCCAAGATGTACACGGTCGGCAGCGACTTTGTCCCGGCTCCCGTGCACGCGGGTGGTTTGCGGTACCATGGTGCAGCAATGCTCGTCTCTCTCGCGTTGAACAAGAAACTCATCAGTGCTGTTGCATTTAAGCAAACCGACATCATCAAGGCCGGAATCCTCTTCGCCAAATCCGAGGGCTTCATTCCCGCGCCCGAGTCGTGCCACGCGATCCTCGAGGCAATCAACCAGGCCAAGGCCGCGAAGGACAAGAAGGAAAAGAAGGTTATCTTCTTCAACTGCAGCGGCCACGGGTACTTCGACATGGCAGCCTATGGCGATTTTCTCGATGGGAAACTCCTCGATTACGAGCTTTCGGACAAGAGCATCAAGGAATCCATCGCGAAGCTCCCGAAGATCGAGGGCTTCCAATAATTACAATATTTTTTCTTTTTTTATATATACTACTGCTTCCGGCGGGTGCATTTCTCCTTCATCGTGCAATGCTCGCAAGACGACCCGGATTCTTGGCCGAGCGGCCGTGGACCAGCACCCATGATGAAGGAAGTCGACTTAACGGGGATCATGAGCATGGATGGCTCCAGCCGGACGCCGATCTCCGCGGTTTCCCGCTCGAGCAGGTCAAAAATCACGCGCTGGTCCGCGACCGCCCATGCCGATTCACCGGGGCCGATCGGGATGCTCGCGTGGTACCCCTTTTTCTCCTTGTAATGGTCGAGCTGGAGCTGCATAACGAGCTGGTCGCGGACAGCGCCGGCCGCCCACGATGCCATAAGGTCGAGAACGAGCGCGTGGAAGTTCTCGTTTTTCGCGATGTATTCCCTGATTCGCGTTTCCATACCAGGCCCAATCGTGCACACGCCCGCGACGAGCTCGGTCGCCCCGCACACGACCTTGGTGACGGGGCCGCCACCTATCTTGATCCCGCCTGCAAGGATGACCTTGTCTTGGGCGATACCATCGATGGAAAACGTGTTCCACGCGGCGATGGGCCTCGCGAGCTCGGCGAGCTCTCGCTTGGCGGTGTTGTATATCTCCAGGTTGCGGGGGGATTTCAGCACCCGATCTGCTTGCTTTCCGAGATGCATCTTGAAGACAGCCTCGTCGGGTTCGAGGTCGAAGTTGGTCTCGATCACATGGGCTAGAATGGCGCCGAGTTGAAAAATAAGGAGGGAAAAAACCAGGATGCAAGAAATTCGGTTCGTGACTAGATGCTGGGCTTCGCTTCCGCGGTGTCATGCGCCGTGCCGTTCGTTTTCTTGCGCATCTTCATGAGCTTGTTGAGGGCATTCATGACCGCTTGCACGCTCGACATGACGATGTCCTCGTGCGCTGCATTGCCGGAAACGACGATGCCATTCTCGTCCTTGATCTTGATCGTGGTGACCCCGAGGGCATCGGTACCGCCAGTGACAGCCTCGATCTCGTACTCCATGAGCTCGATCTTGCCGATCTCCTTGAATGTCTTGAGGATGGCCTTGACCGCGGCGTCAACCGGGCCGACCCCGATCGACGAGTCGATGCGCTGCTCCCAGCCGTCATCGAGGCGCACGCGGATCTTCGCCGTCGCTGTCGGCGTGACCGAGCCCGTGAGCACCGTGAGCTCATCGAGGATGACGGTCTTATCTTGCTGGGCCAGGCGGCCGGTCACATCGTTCGCGATGGTGATCAAGTCGATGTCGCCGATCTTCTTGCGCTTGTCGCCGAGTGCTTTCAACCGCTCGAAAATATCCGTGAATTGCTCTTGCGTGCAGGTCACGCCGAGCTCGTCAAGCTTGGCCTTGAGCGAGTGGCTGCCCGTATGCTTGCCGATCGTGATGGACTGCGCGACGATGTCCGCCAGCTCGTCGGAACGGGGATAGCCGATCAGCTCCGGCGTGAGCGGCTCGTACGTGCGCGGGTTCTGGATGACAGCATGCGCGTGAATGCCGGATTCGTGCCGGAACGCGTTTTTGCCGATGAGCGGAAACTGGACCGGGATCTTGATGTTGGAAAATCGTTCGATGAGCTTTGACGTCTTGTACAGCTCCTTGTACTTGATGGACGTCTTCGCGCCGTAAAGCGCATACAACGCCGTCGCCACTTGCTCGAACGACGCGTTGCCTGCGCGCTCGCCGATGCCCAGGAAGGTCGTGTGCACGACTTCCGCGCCATTTTCAATGCCCGCAAGCGAGTTGGCAACCGCCAGCCCGAAGTCATTGTGGCAATGCACGCAGATCTTCACGTCTTTGGGCAAGGCCTCGCGGTTCTTGGAGACGACGTAACCAAACGCTTTTGGCGTCGTCGTGCCAACCGTGTCGGGAATGTTGATGCGCGTGGCGCCGGCTTGCACGGCGGTCAGGTTGGCCTTGATCAAGAAATCTAGGTCGGTCCGCGTGGCATCCTCCGCCGAAAACTCGACCACGTTGAAATGAGATTTGGCATAGGCCACCATCTCCGTGATCTTGGCGATGACTTGCTCGCGGGTCATTTTGAGCTTGTCACGCAAGTGCAGGTCGGACGTGGCGATGAACACGTGGATCGCGTTCATGTCGGCCGCGACGACGTCGTCGATGTCCTTCTTGTTTAGCCGGGCAAGCCCGATGACTTGCGCCTTCAAGCCGAGGTGGGATATCTGCTTGCACGCCTCGAAATCACCTTTCGAGACGACGGGCATTCCCGCCTCGATGATATCGATGCCCAGCGTGTCAAACTGCTGGGCAATTTTCAACTTCTCGTCCAGGGTAAACGATACTTCCGGGGTCTGTTCCCCGTCGCGCATCGTCGTGTCAAAGAAGTAGACGTGTTCCGGTAACTTGGAACGTACCAGTTCTATGTGTGGGGACACGTATATGTCCTTTTTTTCGGGATTTTTACCCGAGAAAGGGATCGCCTGTCACCGATGTTCACTAATCCTTGCATCGTCGATGCAATGTTTTGACCGGGGTTGCACGGTCACGATACCACATGAAGAATGCTTTTTAAACGATCACAAAAATTCGGGAACCTTGCCCGGGATCGACTATGCGCGGCAGCCGGTGCCGCTGATATTGCGACACATCACGATGACCATACCGCCATAGAACACATGGTAAATGACATAAATGCGCGCGGTCGGCATACTACTGTTTGCGCTGCAGCCATATAAGACCAAGGAGAAGGGGAGCGGCGGGAAGATATCAACAGGTCTAGTAGAGACTCCAGCTACATCATTATAGCGGGAGTATAAACTGGCACGACGCACACCGTTCCGTATTGGCGGTATTCCAGGCCCCGCAATTCGAGCACCACGAGACCCCGCACATGGGACAACGCTTGTTATACATCGCGCCTTGAGCGTGCAACATTTACTCGTTGAAAAGGAGATTGGTTCCAGATTTGGCGCTTTAGAGATCCTTGACTTCCTTCGACATCGTGGGCTTGAGCTTCTTCGGCGCCGCGCCTTGACCGAAAGTCTGGTACAAGCCAGTGCGGCGGGCGCACTCGGTGAAGGCGCGGTACACGTTCTGCGCCGACGGCATGATGGCGATGCTCGGATAAATGATGGGGTTCCACATGTTCAGGTCGTGGCCCGGCGGATACCAGAGGTTTTCTTGCTGCAAGAGCTCCTCGACCTCTTGCATCGTTAGGACGTTTTCGAGGTCAACCTTGTTCAGCATGACGATGAGCGGGATGCGCGTGATGAGGTCCTCGCCAGCGACCGAACGGAGCTCCTTGAGGCTGTCGACGTTGTCCTCCCAGCGGTCGCGCTGGCCATCGAAGACGAAGATGACGCCATCAGTGCCCATAAAGATCTTCTTTCGGAGGGGGCTGAAACGAGCTTGGCCTGCTACGGTGTAGACGTGGAAGAAGATAGAATCCTTTTTGGTGCTTTGAAATACTCCTCGGTCGAAGTACAAGGTACTTCCGCTAGCCATGGCGATTTTGACCAGGTTTCCAGTCGGCCGGACATCCATTTTCTCCTTCTCGGTAATGTGGTACAGCGTGTCAACGGCGGTCGTCTTCCCGCTCGCCGCTGAGCCCCAATACAAGATCTTGATGAACACTTTGTTATCGGATACTCGAACCAAGTTAAACGCTCACCATGTTATGGATATCCCGCTTGTCTCGATATATATACGATTTCGCCGCCCGAACTTCAGACACGTGAAACTGTGAATCCTCGTCTCGCCGAAATGCGATCGTGAAATCTATCGTGTATCGCCGTATAAAGTACCGTTACTAGTATTAACACGGTTAAAAATAAAAGTTTATGCCACAAACACGTCATGAATTGCGTGTAACGATCTATGGAAAACTATCGGCTTGTAAGTTCATTCACCCGTGCCAAATACCCGGCGATGCTGCGATTGAACCCGGATGCAAGGATGACATCGGATGCACGACGGCGTTCTCGTGGCAGATCTCGCCGATCCGTGAAAAATTTTAATTTTTGATGAAATCCAAAAAGGATGCCATGCAAAAATAAACTTTGTCTTCTTTTTTAACAATCTTTAATATATGAATCCTTTGAATATGAATCATCGATGTATTATGAGATCTTCACAAGAACGTCGTAAGTATGCTTGCTTTGCATAAAGACGATTTAAATTTTTTAATTATTGTTATTTTGCTAAATTCTGAATCATTATATTGTTAGCATGAGTATTTATTCATGGCAAAAAACGTGTCTATAGCATTTACGGATTAATGATGAGAAATGACCTGTATAAAAATGCCTAATTCTAAATCTGGTGAATGAAAATGTCTAGTGCTGATTTTTCGAGATTGACAAAGAAGTATCAAGCTTTCCTGCTAATTCATGGTTTTTGTAAAAGTTCATGGTTACTTCTCTCATTTACTCTTCAAATACTCACGTTTATCGAGGCTTACGAGCTCCATTTCTATCCGGCGATCTTGTGGCAGCATATGCTCCTGATTTCTGCCTTATGCGTATTGAATATCTGGTCCATCTATTACAGCGCCCGTCTTTCTGCACAATTCCTTCTTCTCTTTCTCTGGGTAGTTGATATTTTTTTCCAGGGGGCTCTTCCCGCAGATTTTGCAAGATTATTTCCTGAATATGCTAGTTATGCAGGTTTCTCGCTCACATGGCTGATATTTATGGCAATTGGAATCGTGAGCTTCCTCTTCATCTTCGTAATTTCCTTCCAACACTACTTTTCTGGCCTTTTACATCGAAAAAGTCATAAATATCGAGATAGTGTAGTTTCTGCGACTTTACGTCCACATCAAGAGAGTATCAAAAATAGATTCATCAATTACCGAAGTTTTTTAAAGAAATTTCTCCTGTTGAAGAGAAATTGGATCGTGATTGGAATACTCTTCATCATGTTACCGGTGACGTGGCTCCTTCGTGTGGGAATTTTCCAATATGATGCGATGATTATTAACCCAACGGGAGAGATTCGGCTTAGTAATGGAAGAATTGCCCAACCTTCCCAACCGGGCACGATGGAACTGGGATGTTGGGGCGGAATTCCACCATTCCCAAACGTGACTAACTGGAAAAACGTCACGCAATATTATACATTGCCAAATTCGAGCGTTGTTCGCCCCGATCTCGATTTAATTCTGACCAAACTTGGTTCAGTGAAGTATGCACCCATTATTTCAATTGGAAATGAAACCACGGTAGGATCTCTTTCCGAATATGAACCTGTAGTCACCTTATGGGCTTCTTATGGGCTTCGTCTCTGTTTCTGCATTTGCACTGTCGGATTTCAAACATCTCGCACGATGTTCCAGTGGTGTGACATTGCCCATCGAGTTCTGGACTGGGTACAAGCCCGAAATCTAACAACCATCGTTATAGGAGCAGACATGGAAGCAGCTTCTCCCTGGTATGTCCCAGGATCCGTCTGGAGCAGCGTTCCCGAACATGGCTTTCCCACGATACCGTATGCAATTGATACAGAATTTGATGATGCCGTTCGGGCCTATTTCGAAGAGATGGCAGCCCGTGCAGATTCACTTGGCGTTGATTTGTGGGCATGTCCCGCAGCAGTTGCGATTTACGATCATGTTGACTCCGATAATGACCTGGCATTAAATGAATGGCAAACGGATTTCTGGAATGGATGGGATCGACTTCAACCTCAACTATATACTAGTTTGGGAGGAATCAACAGGGAACTCATGCACTTGCCGGTGGAATATGCAATTGATGCAAGGAATCGGGTAATGCCTTGCTTGTCGCCACAAAGCACGTTGGAGGAACTTGTTGCAGCGGCGCGACTATGCCGGCTTTATGGATGCGCTGGTATCAATTACTGGCCGGGTTATTATTCGTGCACCAGTTCATACCACGGTTTATTCAATGAATATGGAAATGATTCTTGCCAGGTCGGTTTTACAGGAATTTTTGCAATCATTGATGAATTAAACAGGCCATTAGAAGATCTAGAGCCCATAAGTATCCGGACCGCCGTGATGCCAGACGAAACAATATCCCATTTCATCGATAAACTCCACGGGGACCGATTTCTGGTGAGTGCAGATATAGGGCGGGACCTTGTAATGAATTTCGGTAGAAATGGCACGTTTGTATTCCTGCTCTTCATTAATGGACTTCTTCTCCTGATGATTTGTATGAAATTATTCCCCACGCGTGCGTCAATTTCGCCTGGTAATCGACATGATGCTGTAAAACCTATGGAAAGCCCAACAAAACCATGATTATTATGCCACAATCAAGCCATCTGCTACATTCCATGTTCATACTGATAATGTAACGTTCCATGTTCATACCGTCTCGAGTAGCCGGGCTGGCTGATAGAAGAAAGGTCACGATTCAAATTCCTCTTCCAAGGGCTTCGACCAATACAGCGCAAACTTCAAGAGTTTCGGCATTCCTAGATGCTTCGTTACCTTTACCCGCACGAATTTCGCTGTTTGGGGCGGAACCCACGATAAAAATCGATGTCCAACCGCGGACCCTGATTTAAAACTCGTCCATTCCTTCCCATCGTCGGATTTTTCGATGGCAAATGCCCGGATTCGATGCCCTTCAGCAATATCTTCCTTCAGCTCGACGGTATTGAACTGCAATGGCCGGGGGAATTTGATTTCAACAATCGTTCCCTCGCCGCTCGTGGCAGCGAGCGATCAAACCGCATTTGGAGGTATTTGCCGAACTCTTCCACTGTTTTCACGTCGAATGCGGGAATCAAGCCCCGGTTGTCGATCACCATCCCCAGGAGCAGATTCGTGTTGCGTCCTACCGATTCGTAGTACCATTTCATTGCCAACCCAGCGAATGTAATGGGGATTGACTCCATAAATGCTGCAAATGGCGGGAAACTAGCCGTGTAAAATCATCCCATTCAGGCGAAGGATAAGTGGGCATGTTTCCCGAGGACTTGTGGATATGCAGGTACGAGTTCGCTTCGCAAGAATAGTAAAGCCCCGGTTTTATGCCAAATTTATGGCACGACTGGATGAATGCTTTTACAATGTCGCCCTTGCCCTCTTGAAACGGCGTTTTATCGATGGCATAGTCGTATTCGGGATCGGGAAACAAGGTGAAACCCGTTACATGTTTGGCGGTCAACACTGCATAGGTCGCTCCCGCCGCTTTCACGGCGCGGAGCCATTGATCGGTATCCAGCTGTTGCGGGTTGAACAAGCGCACATCTGGGGGCGGGTTGAGTTTTCCACTGGAAATGTGCATCCATGCCGGATCGAAGACTTCGATGTCAAAATGCAGGAGCACGCCGAATTCCAGGTTTGCCCAATCGATCAACTGGGTGGTGGGTCGATTCATGATTTTATCTACTTGTTTTTTCTCGATTATTATTTATTGCTTGATTACAAGTTTCCTGACGTGAAATTTGCGTAGATCGACTGCATGTTGGCAAGCACATCTGGAGCTTGGAGAACCATGTTAACATCGTACATGCCCATGCCGCAGCACGTGATCCCGTCATTGAACGAGAACCAGGTGCAGCCAGCCATGAAAGGCCGGCTCATGTATGCTTGCATGCCCTCGATCAAGCATTTCGACTGGTTAGTACCTTCGCCGCGCCAATAGCCCCATTCCAGGTTGATGAGTGGTTTCCCGGGATTTGCGTTGGCATAACGATCGGCGACGGCTCCGATTTCTGACAAGAACGCGTAATGCACGCCTTCGAACGTGCCCCCGTAGATGTTAGGGGAGCACACACGGAGCTCGCGATATGCCGGGTTCCAATCTTGGCTGGATGCGCACGCAAATAAAAGAATGCGCTCCGGATCGTGCACATCGAGCAGGGATTTTAACCAGCGGAGGTATTGCAACAGGCTCGATGATGCCCAGGGCTCGTTGCAAGCGCCCCAGAGGAGCACGCTGGGACGGTTCTTCTCCCTGTAGACGGTTTCCATCCACATCTGCCCAAAAATGCCACTGGTACGCCCGAGCAACAAGTTCACGTCATTAGCCCAGGAAATGACGTTTTCTTCATCGACGGTGAGCCCGAGTCGATCCGTGAACAAGTATAGCACCGGGTCTAGGACAGAAATCCGGAGAAAATTGATGGACGCATTTTTCACAAGGACCAATTCGTCGAAGTAGTCGTCGGGAGTGTAATAGAAAGCAATGGGCGGATACCTGCCGAAAATGACCGATGCTCCACCGAGCTTGATATCTGCACCGTTCAGGCGCAGTTCGATGTCTTCCGTCGTGAAGTTCCGGAATCCAGTTTGAGTGACGAAGTTATCAACGATCACGAAGTTTGATGTGATATTGACCTCGACTGCATAGAGATTCGGGTGTTTCGTGTTCCAATATTGCACGTTGCTTGCAGATACATCGAATTGATGCACGCTGTACGAGATCCCGCTCATTGAAATCGGTACCGTCTGGATCGGGATCAACGGCGAGTTCCGGACGATGTACTCCCAGGTGTTTTGGGATCGCATTGCGGCAGGTGCTGAAAAATTGAGGGGATAGATCCCGAGGGAGATGCTTCCCGTGAATCCGCTCGCATTGATGCATCGTATCACGACATTTACCTTGATATTAGCCGTTCCATTCAGGTGATTCGTCGTCGTGAATGAACCCATCGTGACATCGGCTCGAACAATCGATGCGAGGGGGGTTGCTTCGAGGTAAAATGGACGATCCAGTGCACCGGTATAAAGGTAATCCCCGAAGTCAGGAAAGATGCGATATTGATCACGGCTTGGAACTGCACCGACTTCGAGGCCTGAATCCGTGCGGATTGCAAACAAGTGATTCCCGGGCGAAGCCCAACGGGTAATGTCGAATGCAAAACTGTTCATCGAGTATTCATGATAGCCTACATAATTCCCATCGATCCAGAGGTCAAGGAATGCGGCACCCCCGCCATTAAACTTGAACAAAGTTGACTTGTTTTCAAAAGTACCAGGCAGCATTACATCGCGCCGGAACCAGCAGACGCCGTTATATTTTCCAGGATTATACATTTCATAACCACCGGGCACCGTCGTGGTGGTCCACGTTGAGTCATCGAACCCTGGCTCGTGCTGCCCTTGCGTGATGGAGGGCATAAAGCGTGCCGTTCGGGGAGCAATTGAACTTGGGTCCGGGGGCCCAACACGTGCAAATCGCCATGGACCCGTAAGATCAAGGTATTGGCGCGACACGTTGCTTTGCAGTTCAAAACTTGGATATGCCGTATCACCAGAAAAAGGAATCTGCGTGCCACCCACCGTTTCGAATTTAAACGTTGGGGGCAGGTCGATCGCGACCGGATCCACGACGATTGGCTGGATGAACACGACCCAGTAGACGGGAAATAGCACGAGGACAAGCAATCCCAGCTTGACAAGAACCAGATGCGGTTTCTTCAATCGTGGCTTGAAATGACTTATGAGCATCGATATTGCCTTGCCGATCCACGGGAGCACGGGAATGATGCTCAACCCAATAAATGGAAGTGCAGCATAGATGCCCAGGCCGATCAGGGGGGAGGCATCGGTATCCACCTGGATGACCAGTAATACCAGTCCCACGACCTGCCCGATTAATGCAGCCATGTACATTGCACGTATTTGCCGATTTTTTTGCTTTTTCAGAGGTAAATTGAAATTCATGGTTGCCAATCCAATGATCCAGCAACAAAGCCACGCATATAACGGTATCGACGACCACGAAAAATAATACGTCATAATGTTGCTATAAGTGTTCCAATATGCCGTCATGCGGGGGTGATAAAACGCCATCAGCCAGAGGACAGGAAGCACGCAGGCATCGGAAAGGATCGTGATAAAAGATGTATAGTGGTGGTGAAACTTCTTACCTGTGTATTGCCCAGTTCGAGCAATGAGGGGTTCATGAAGTGCTTGCGTGCTCCCAATGATGGTAAGCACGACGATGACCGCTGTGCCGATGATGATTCCGAAGAAAATATAATCACCTCGTTCACCTGCCAGCCAAAAAATCCCCCCGAGGTTGAACCGGTCCGTGTACGTGAACACGATATAAAGAATCACGTCCATGAAGACGAGGGAAGCCAGGGGGATCGTGTTCAAGACTGGGTTTTGCAAGATAGTCAACCGAAAACACGATGCGAACAGATACACGATGCAAAATAGGGCGATGCCGCCCAATGTTACGAGCAAAATCATGATGAATGGAACGGATTGCACGTGAAATATTTGAGCGGCGATGTTATCAACGAAACTCCAGTATGATTGATTGATAAAGATAATATAATAAAACAGCGCGATGAAAGCGATGCAAAATAAGGAGGGGATGACCTCGATCTTGATCCTCCCGAATTGATGGTACTTGAATGGTTTTAGTGGAGTTGATTCGTCCGACACGTTCATATCTCCTCAAGTGAACCTTCACATATGAACATATTAAGGATTCCGCACCTAAAACACATCTTTTTACTATGTTTGCTTCTTATTCATGCCGAAATCCTGCTTGTCGCATCGTGCGTGAATGCGGCAAGTCCATCGTCACCATTAATCACGATCGATGACTTTTCAGGAGATAGTGGGTTGTGGACATATAGGGGTGTCGCCATACGGAGCGACGGCGGAGTGATCCTTCTCGATAACAACACGAACGAGTATAGCCAACTCTGGTTCAATCGCGATCTCGGTTCGCCTTTCAAGGTGGAATTTGATGCCTCGGGTGTGGGATTTGGCGACACCGCGATCATGATGTTTTATAAAAATCGGAATTTCAATCCCAGCAGCAGTAACGGGTTCCAAGCCGGCTCCGGACCAGCGCCCGGTTATGGCATCGAGTTCGACTACTACGCGTATAGCGGGGACCCGGGATCGTGGGGAACGAGCCACGTGGGGTTGCTCGAGGATCACACGACTAACCATGTTGCTTATAACATGAGCAGTGCTACATCCTTCCCATTATTTCTTGGATGGGTGAAGGTTGTGGTTGCTATAAATGAAACTCATGTGTCGGTCGATATCAACGGCACTCGCTGGCTAGACGTAAATCACACATTTTCCATGAGCAACAGGGCATTTGGTTTCTGCGGTGGTTGCAACTGGAACACGATGCTCTTCAAGATCGATAACATGAAGATCACGGAGTACGGCGATACCCCGGCACAACCGTTTCCATATCAATCCCTGGTTTATTTGTTGCTGGTTGCTGGTGCTGTTGTTATTGGCACCCGGGTAACGCTCTCAATCATACGCGGGAAGAAAAAATCGAAATGAAACCAGCCTAATCCCAGTGGATAACCAGATTGTCGCAACTTTTAGAAACGAGACTCTTCAATTTTCCATGAATGCCAAATTTTTCCTATGTATCCAAACATATCGCAGCAAGGCGAAGTATATCACACCCGATCCGGCCAAGATGAAGCCAAGAACGATCATTGCCATAAAGAGCTCGTATTCCGGCGGCTCGCACTCGCAAACCGTTATGATAAACCCTTCAATATCCTCCTCCTCATGGCAGTTAAAACACTCGTAATACGGCCGCAATCGCGCCTCGTTGGGAAGGCCGATCGAGACGAGCACGATGCCAAGACCGAGCACGGCGAGCGATACGCTGATCTTGCGCCGGTACGTGCCCCAAAATGGCCCTTCTGCCTGTTCGTTTTCCAACGTGTTCAACCCATGCGCGCTTGATGGAAAGTATTGCATCTCCCACGTATATTGTTTTCCCAGGGCACCGAGAACGGTTTCCAATGCATTATTGAAAAAAGGAAAAAATCGACAACTGCAAAATTGCATCACGCGCCGAACGTTTTCAGCCGCAGCGTGAGCATGAGGATCAGGTTCATCAAATACACGGATCGAAAGTTGCCAAGCGACCCTTTTGCGCACGCCTTCTCGTTGAACCCGGGCACCAGGTCTCCGTCGTGGCCGGTGAATGGCCCGCAGGCAAGGACCGGGACCGGATGCCCCGAATGATCCTTGATCTTTGCGGGGGTGGCGTGGTCCGCGGTGATCACGATGGTATCGTTGGCGTCCATCACGTCGAGGATCTTTTTCAGGTTTTTATCGATTTCCTCGATGATGTGAACCTTTCCTTGCACGTCACCGTCCTCGCCCGCGACGTCGGGATCCTTCACGTGCAGTATGGTTATGTCGTGATCCTTGAAGATTTCGGCCGCCTTTGCGAATTTTTTCGGGATAGTCTCGTCTTCTGGCACCACGGTTTCAATGCCCAGGAACCGGGCTAGGCCCATGTACAGCGGGAAGCCAGAAACAAATGCGGGACTCGAAAACTCGTATCGCTTGGTAAAAGGCGTGGGATACTTGATCATCCCGGCGCCACGGCTTAACAAGTGGTTCGCGGGAGCCATACCTTTCAGGACGCGTTCCTTGTTGAACGGGTGCTCCATTAGCATCTTGTGCGACTCCCTCGTGAACCAGTTCATAAAGTCCGCTGTCTTCCGGGAGAGGAGATCGTCCTTCATGGCCTGGATGACATGGACCTTTTCAAAGCCTCGTGGATCCGCGCGGGGATCCGAGCCGTCGATCCAGGACGACGCGTTCTTGATAGTGATGACGCCACGGTATCCCTTGGTCGCGTGCAACTTCCAGGACAACCCGTCCCACTCGTGCTTCATGTTATCGTTGAGGTACTTGAATAACATGGCCGCATCCTCGGTCTCGATCCTGCCGGCCCTACGGTCGAGCACGATCAACGTCCCTGGGTCCACGGTAGCAAAGTTCAAGCGGATGATCACGTCCCCTTCGTCCGTTGGAACGCCCTCGCCGAGCGCTTCCAAAGGTCCCCGCCCGACGTAGTTCTCGAGCGGGTTATAGCCGAGCAACGCGAGGTGTGCTGGGCCGGATCCCAGCGGAGTCCATGGCACGTATGGCCAGACCATCCCATTCTGGCCGCGCTTGGCGAGAGCGTCGAGATTGGGCTTATGAGCGAACTCGAGCGGGGTCTTGTTGCCCAAGCTTTCGACGGGAACATCCGCTAGTCCATCGAGGATGACGAGCATGATATTGTATTTGCTGGGTCTTGGAAACACTATCGTCCCGAACATGTCCATAATTTTAACCTCTCGTGATTATCAAATGGATATCCGCACATTTCTATATAAAATGTTCGCCATTTGGTACGATCCACTTGACCAACACTAAGCCGGAGGGCTCCAGTAGCATGGACCTAAGACACGCGGGGCGATACAACGGATAAAACTCGCCATCCACAACGGATCCGCTCGATGCCGCACTGCGCCGCATCATGGTTGTTTCGATGGCATTTCTTTCTCCACGAACTCGACGAATTTCTCCAGTTTCACTAAAGCACTTTGATCTTCCTCGAATTTGGAACACCATCCTTGGCGGCAGATACTCAGCTCGCGAGCGTCCCCGGTGTGCTTCAGATGATCGTAATGGTGGATTTTGCAGGTCCCCCAATCAGAGCTAAGCATGGTGAATCGGCCGTGCCGGCACCACCAGCAAGCTTGGCGAATCATGTATCCGATGTCCAACAGCACTTTTCTTTTGTTCTCGTCCATTGCCTTGTCGCCTTAATTCTCGTTTTAGGAAGTTCATTTTAGTCTTGCGGGTGCGTCCGATGAACGGATGCATTGACCGCAAGATGAAGATGATGCAGATTAATATCCTAAATAGAGGGATTAAAAAAAAGTCGTTTAATCAATCCAACGGACACCAGCAGCACCGATCCAAGACCGTTGTTCCTCGCGATTCGCGACCACGCGAAACCAGCTATGGAGTTCAACGGGTCTGTGATCCGGATGGCGAATGCTCCCCCGCACGAATGTACCCAGCCTTGTGGTGACCAGTTCCTCAGCCAGGTGAGCACGGGGTCCTGTCCTGTTCCCGATCCCGCAATGCCGGGTAATCATGGCCTTTTCCGTCGCTATTGATTCCTCCTCGACTGGCGTCGCCGGGATGAAAAACCACTCGCCTTGGCGCTTGATCCGGCTGGTGGTGGATTCACGCTGGTGAACCAGCCCGGGTTTCAGTGCCCGGTGCGCCTCTTTAACTGTGTTCGCGGGCTTGTTTCCCTTCGGGAGCTGGGCAATGAAGAGATGCGTCTGATCCTTTCCCACGAGCAGGGTTCGAGCCGCAGCCGGAGTCCGCCTCGTCTTACCTACATATTTTTTTTGATCGGGATCCCAGACGGTTTCGGTGAATGTTCGCTCCGGTTCACGGACGAACATGACAACCTGGTGGAGGTTTGTATCGACATCGATCACGTGAACATCGAACGTGCCATCACCGGGGCAAATGCGGAAGAATTCGCGCTGCTGGCGGCCCTTGTGGCCGATGTCCATCGCGAAGATGGCCGGACCGCTTAACCTGCCATTGCCGACGGGAATGCCACCCGGTATGATCGAGGTTTCCAATCCTGCCCAGTCGAACCATTTCTTCAGATCTTGCATGATTATGCACCTTTTTGTTTTGTTGTTTCTAGGATAATTGATTTAATGAAACTATTTAAGGATTCTCTTTTTGGCTCATTAATCAGTACTATTTTTGGAGATTTCATTGCCTAAGTAAAACTGAAGCACGATATCTTCTAGCTCGCTCCTCTCTTGGTAGGTGATCACCTCCTCGATGGTCTACTCTTGGAAGAAAGAAGGGAACAACCTGTAATTCCAAAAAGCCCTGGCTTGGAATCCTCTATACTTCAATTGTCACATCGGACGCTTGCTGCTGCTTCTGATGCCTCCAGATCCCGTAGCTTTGCTCGCTACGCCGATCGCTAGCAGCACGTCGAAGCCTTGATATCAGAAAGAGGGAGATCGTACCGCCCGACCATGGCGCTAGCCGGTGCAGGTTTCAACATAGTTTCGTTCATGTTCCATCGATCTCGTGTTCTGTTTTTTTGGAGATGTTGCATCTGCGATCATCTGGGTCGCCCCAGCTATATATTTTCTGCGAGGATCCCACGTGCATCCCATCCTTAAAGGCGTCGTGGCGATTTTTTCCAAGGGCGAATCTTATATGCCCCCGGCTATACTGGAGAAGCAATGGTCAGATCCACGGAATTCATCCAGCACGTGCAGTTGTTCGTTCCTTACCCCGTGAAGGCATCGCACGGGTTCATCACGACCGAGAAGGACGGGCGCTGCTTCCTCATCGACGCGTATTCGGGCGACATGCTCGCGAACCCGCAAGTGCCCGGGAAACACGTGCTCAGCCGCATCACGTCGAGCCAGTGCCCGTCTTGCTACCATTACGCGTCGCCAGAGGCCGCGTTCAATTGCATGCATTACGTCGCGGAAGGATACGTGCACCCGGTGCGGATCTGCGTTGTGACTGATTTTCACGCGGATGAAAAAATGGCCGCGCTGTGCCACGTGAACCGAAACCTCGGTAACGTCGATTTTTCGCCCGTGCAATTGAAGATCCTGTCAATGCTCGTCGCCTTGCACGAAAACAAGATGCCGGCCGATATCCAGCAGAAAATTGACCTGGTGCCGTCGCAAGCCTCGCTGCTACGTGGCTCTTGCCCGTTTTTCGCCAATAACCGGGACATGAAACTCGCCTTGATCGCGAAAGGCATCGCCAGGCACCAACGAAAGCGGCATTTTCTCGATGTGCTCAAGGACATGCAATATTTGAAGGATGCACACCACGCCATCGGCGCAAGCTATTTTGACCGGAAAATCGCGGAGCTGGAAAACCAGCTGGCCAAGATACGCGCCGGCACCGCGTGATTCCCCGTCAACCGCTCGAAGTAACTTCAAAAACCAGCCTTCATTTTTGATCTCATTCCACGGAGGTCATGTCCATGGCGAAGAGTTCTGCTAAATCTGCGAAACCGGCCAAGGCCGCGAAAAAGGAAGTAGAAGTCAAGCCCATCACGGTCAACGCCGATCAGCTGAGTTTCAATAACGATAAAGATATCGATAACATGGCGCGTTTCTTGGAAGAACGGATCACGCCCCGGAGTGGTTTGAAAGAAGTCGTGCGATCCAAGAATATGCTGGAGCTCAAGCTCACGAAACCGGTGAGCAAGCGCCTGGTGAAGCAATACTTGACGAAATATTTGCACCGTGCTGGCTTGCGGCTCGATTATCGCGTGCTCGCGACGTTCCAGGGCAAAAAAGAAGCCGATTTTCACATCTACCCGCGCCGCGTCTTTGAAATCTGAGGTTTTCCCCGCTCAACGCGAGCGTTCCCTTCCTTCTTAATACAAATGGAAAAAGAATAGGTCCCAGCGCAGCTCATTGCTGCATGATGTTGTCCGAGAGCACCTTTGATTTCTTCGCGGCCGCATCGACAGCTTTTATAAGTATGCCTCGGAAGTTCCCGTCCTCAAGCACCTGCAAGCCCTCGACCGTCGTACCGCCGGGAGTCGTGACTTGATCCTTGAGCACCATAGGATGCTTGTTCGTTTCTTGAACGAGTTTTACCGACCCGGCGACCGTGTCGAGCACCAATGCCCTCGCCAAGTCGCGGGGCAAGCCCATCTTCACGCCCCCATCGATCAAGCCTTCCAGGAAATAGAACACGTAGGCTGGGCCGCTGCCGGACAAGCCAGTAACCGCATCCAGGTATTTTTCCGGCACCTCGTGCACGTTCCCGATGGATCCCAGGATTTTCTTGCTATCAGCTTTGAAATCGGCTTGCGCGAATTCGTTGAATGCCACCGCCGTCACGCCCGCGTTCACGAGCGCCGGCGTGTTGGGCATGCACCGCGCCAGCGGAAATTTCTTGCCGGCGATCTTCTCATAATACGCCATAGGCACGCCCGTGACGATGGAAATCATGGGCTTTGATGTGGCCAGGTCCTCGGCGATCTCCTGCAAGACCTCCTTGAGCACTTGCGGCTTCACGGCCATGATGATCAAGTTCGATCCTTGCACGAGCTCCTTGTTCGTCGCAAACGCCGTGTTGATGCCCAGCTCGGCCTTTTGGGTATCGAGGAGTGCCTTGTTGACGTCGAAAGCGTTTATCTTTGAAGCCTTGATGATGCCCTTGTTGATCAATCCCTTCATCATGGCAGAGCCCATGTTGCCCGTGCCGATGATGCCGATCGTGGTTATCGTCATGATGTACACCATGCTGTTCAGTGCTTCAGAAGAAATTCAATGAGCCGCTTGAGCTTCCTCGTGCTCTGCGCTAACCCGGGCTCTTTTTGCTCGAAATACGGGCTGAAGACTTCCCAAGAGGCCTTGCTTTCGGGCGGTGCTTCTGCGATGACCTTTCTCACGACCTGGACCTCGTTCACGTCGACGATCGTGTCGTTCATCTTGTTCGATTCCGGCAGTAAGAAGAAGATGTAATAGATCGGGAGCTCCTCGGGATCCATCACCGTCGGGGGCTTCTGGCCATCCCCTGCTTTTTTGCCGCGCAGCAGCCGCGTGTCGACCATGGTGGGCGAGAGCATGTTGAACGAGATGTTTTCCTTCGTGTATTCCAGCGCCAGTACCTTCTGCAGCCCGACGACTGCCCATTTCGATGCCACGTAGGCGGCAAACTTCGGCATCACGGCGTTATACGCCGCGCTGCCCGTGATGATGAAACGCGCCTTGTCGTCCTTGCTCTCCTTGTTCATGACGGGATACGCCGCCTTGAACGTGTTGAACACGCCGAGCACGTTGACGTTCATGATGCGGGCGAATTCCGCGGGATCGAAGTCGTGGGATTCTTTCTTGGACGACGCGCCCGCGTTGGCGATGACCGCATTCAACGGGCCGAGTTCTTGTTGAAATTCCTTGAAGGCTTTGTCCATATCTGAATAATTGGTGACATCGCCGGTCTTCAGCACCACCTTGACGCCGGTGCCGATCTTCTCGATATCCTTTTTGACGTTTTCCAGCTCGTCCATGGTCCGCGAGGTCAAGCCGATGTTGGCGCCCTCCTTGGTACATGCCACGGCAACTGATCGTCCAATGCCCCGGCCGCCGCCGGTTATCACGATATTTTTCCCTTTGAGTAGAATCGCAATCCACCTTGCTGAGTAGGAAGTGTTAATTTGGATCTTTCCCTTCGAAAAATATTAACTTTGCAGAAAAAAACCTTAACGGGTGCAAATCATGATCATGCCTAACCAGAAAGGCATCGTGCCCAAGATACACGAGACCGCGTTCGTCGCACCGGGTGCAACCATCATTGGCGACGTCGAGATCGGCGAGGGAACGAACGTGTGGCCCGGCGCGGTCATCCGCGGTGACATGTGCAAGATACGCATCGGGAAACGATGTTCTATTCAAGATAATTGCGTCATCCATGCCGAGGCCGACACCAGCATCACGCTCGGTGACGACGTGCTCATGGGCCATGGTGCCATCGCGCACGGGCCGGGCGACATCGGCAGCAACAACCTCATCGCCATCGGTGCCATCAAGCTCATGGGCAAGAAAGTAGGCAAAGGTTGCATCATCGGCGCCGGCGCTCTCGTCACGAAGGACGTGGAAGATTTTTCCAAGATGATGGGAGCCCCCGCCGAAGTGAGGGGCAAGTTGGAGCCAAAAGACACGACGCCGCAAGCAACAGGCGCTGAGAGATATTTCCAGCTCGGGCAAGCCTACAAGAAGCAAGGCCTCGACCAACGGCAGTACAAAGGATAAAAAAAGGCACTAAAAAAAAGAAACATCTATTTTTTATTCGATGCCATCAATTCGATGAAGCTTTCCATCCGGTTTTTCATCGGCTCATCGGCATACGCCCGGGGATCGTCCATATCGCAATCCATTAGCCAGACCGGGATACCCTTGTCTTTCTGGATGGCATTCTTCAAGTCGACCATGCCCGTGCACGACGGCCGACAGCTCAGGTTCGAGTGCAGTATGATGCCGTCGAGCTTGTAATCATCGATGACCTTCTCGAAGTACTTGATGCGCTTCTCCACGGCATAGTTGTACGGCGTGTCGATGATCAGCCGGGCGAGCTCCCGCAGCTGCTTGTCGATGGGCAGGCCGATCTTCTTCTTCGGCCCGAACGAGAACGTGTAAGGCTCGTAGGTGATGATGGCACCGTAATTGGCGAGCTCGTGGAAGAACTTGATCTTGTACCACATGGGGATGCCCTCGAACAGGACCCGGTATTTCTCCTGTTCCTTCGTGAGCGATCCCGTGTTCTTCGCCACCCGTTCCTTGATGTCCTTGAGTAAGGCCTCGTAAAATGAGATGCCGATGTCCAAGCCGGGCAAGATGACCAGCGGGAAGATCGCTGCCATGGTATCCTGGAACGACACGGGCGTCGGGAGAAGCTTGCGATACTCGTAGATCTCTTGCCAGAGATCGCTGAGCTTGGCGGATTTTTGAAGGATCGTGTTGAACTTGTTCTCATCGAATTTCTTACCCGTGATCTTTCCCGCAAACTCGATGAACTCGTTGAATTGATCAACGACGTAATCGATGTACTCCTCCATGCGCGCATCATCCGTGCCCGCCACGGCGACGGGGATGTCGAAGCAGAAGTAAGGAACCTTGAATTCCCGGGCTTGCGTCTGGAACCATTTCACGTGCGTGTCGCAGATCGTGTTCGTGCTGGCGAGAAACTTCGGCTTTCCAATGGCACCTTGCGCGATGCCAACTTTCTTGCCAACGGCGCCGATGTTGGTCTTGAAATAGGAACACAGATCCCGGGAGAAACCGAGGCTCTCCGCATACTCGATGAGTTTCAAGGAGACTTTCGCCGTCCCGGCCACGCATGCGGCATTCTCCGGGTGCATGGGAAATATATCGAACAAGTAGCATAGCTCCACGGGGAATCCCGCGGTCACCCACGCGGTCTTCTTCCACGGCAACGATGACATAAACTTCGACTTCATCAAGTAGTTCTTGATGATCTTGCCGAGCTGGCTGTTAATTGCCGGCAACCGCTCGACTCGCAGCAATTTTTTCGTGTCTTGAGTGGCTTCACTCATGCTTTTTCACCTATCTCCATAAATGCTTCGAGGCGATTCACTGCCTGGCGGTCGATCGTCGGGCTAAACTCGCGTTCCAGGTGGATCGCCTTGTAGCCCTTTGCTTTCAACGCTTTCATCGTGTACACGGAATCGAAGGCGTACGGCTCGCAAAACTTGAGGTTCTGCGAGACGACCGTGGTGATGTCACTGTCCTTCAGCTCTTTCAGCAAGAAATCGAGCCTTGGATCGGGCGGGTTCTTCGTCGCCGGGCGCGGCATGGCTGCCTTGTACTCGATGATGGCATCCAGCGGATCGGCCTTGTCGGGAATGAGGGTGGCGAAGCACCGCTCGCCGATCGACAAGTCATCCCGGACCACCCGGAGATTTGCTTCCTCGAGGGTGTCCATCCACTCGGGATACGTCACGTCGGAGCCGGTCAGCAGGATCTTTTTCTTGCCATCGGGAAACGCGGGTCTCGCTGCCCACTCCTTCAACTTCTTGTCGAGCAGCGCGAGAAGGTCGGCTTTCGGTAATTGCACGCTTTTCACGCAGAGTTCAAGGTATTCTCGATTAGTGATATCCTTCTCTCCCCGCATCGCGGCGAGTTTTTGCAGCTTTCCCTTGATCTCATTCGATGTCTTGATGGCATCTTTCAATTTTGCATCGGTGATCTTCACGCCAAATTTTGCTTCGAGCCTGGTGATCAAGAGCTTCATTTCAGTCTTGAAAAACTTCGCAGCGGATTTTCTCTCGTAATTCATCGGCACGTTCAAGAAATGCAAGAACGGAGTCTTCACGTGCAATTTCCAAATGTCATAAAACCGGTGCGTTGTGTCGCAACCGTGCGCGAGAACGATGCCGGCCCACTCGCCCGAATGTGCCAGGGCATCCGTCATGAAACTGCGAGCCGCGGGGCATATGAAATTCTGGAGATACTGGTCCGCCGGGTCATTCGGGGTTTTCACGTCACCGAGTATCTTGTAGGGCGTGAAACCCGCGGCCATGGCAATTTCCTCGGGAAAATCATGGGAAGAGTCGAAATATGCTAGCTTATCCATTGGATTCTCATTTCCGTCGAGTTTAATGGTAGTGTGTACAATGGAATGTGCATTCCTTGGTTAAAGAATCCCGTCACCTCAAATAAAGAATCCCATCGGAAACAATGCTTATATTTTTTTAAATGGATCTTACGCACATCATTAATCCACCATGTAAAGAGGCGGGGTTAATGGCCGTAATGGTGATTTCATGGCAGAAGAAACGAAAAAAAATGAATTGTTCACGGGCGAGGTCATCAATGCTCCGAAGACGAAGCCTTGGCTGAAATTCTACGCTAAAGGTGTTCCGGAATCCATTGCCTACCCAAAGGTCTCGCTTTACGAGCGTTTGACGCAAACCGTGGAAAAATATCCCGATGCTCCCGCTTGGGACTTCGGAGTTGGCGGGATGACCTCGACATATAAAAGGTTGTTAGCAGAAATTGACAAGTTTGCAGATGGCTTGGCAGCGGCTGGCTTCAAGAAGGGTGATGTCATGACAATCGCGATGCCTACCAGCCCGCAAGGCATCATCCCGGTCTATGCGGTCAACAAGCTCGGTGGCGTGGCATCTATGATCCATCCCCAGAGCCCGCCACCACAAATCAAAATGTACCTCAACTTGAGCAACAGCACGTGGGCATTGACCCTTGACGCGTTATACAAGCCTTTCAAGGAAGTGCTTAGCGAAACGCCGGTCAAGAAACTGATCTTGAGCAAGCTCCCGGATTACTTCCCGCCTGCATTCAAGCCACTGTTCTGGCTCGCGAAAGGCCGGAAGATAGCCAAGGTGCCAGCCGATGACAAGGTTATCTGGTTCAGCGACATCATGAAGGGATCGTACCCGAAAATGGAGACGGCAAAAATGTCGCCGGACGACACGGCCATCATTCTCTATTCCGGCGGCACCACGGGCACCCCAAAGGGCATCGAGCTCACGAACATGAACATGATCTCCGAAGGTATGCAAGTCACGGCCTGGGGGACTCTTGGCCCGGGACAGTCAATGCTGGCGATTATGCCAATATTTCACGGTTTTGGATTGGGCGTCTGCGTGAACACGGCATTCATGGCTGGGGGCAAAACCATCTTGATCCCAATTTTCACGGCGGAATCCGTCGCCAAGCTGGTGAAAAAGAAACGACCCAACTTCCTGGTGGGCGTGCCTACCTTGTTTGAATCCTTGGCGAGTAACGAAGATTTCAAGAGCGCGGATCTCTCTTGCCTGACCCAGACGTTCTGCGGCGCCGACACGCTCCCGCGCAAGACCAAGGAAAAGTTCGAAGCGGTCACGCACGGTCGCGGTGCAAAGTGTAACTTGCTGGAAGGATACGGCCTCACCGAAGCGGTCACCGCGATCATGGCAATGCCGGTTGATCAGTATAGAGAAGGGAGCATCGGTCTTCCGTTCCCCGACATGCTCGCGATGATTTGCAAGGTAGGAACGAACGAGGAGGCCCCGTGCGGCGAGGAGGGCGAGCTCTGTGTATCTGGTCCCGCCGTCATGAAAGGCTATCTCAACAATCCGAAAGCGACCGCGGAAACGCTGAAGAAGCATGCAGACGGACGGATATGGCTCCACACCGGTGATCTTGGCAAGATGGACAAGGATGGATTCTTCTACTTCTCGCTGCGCCTCAAGCGCATGCTGAAAGTGTCCGGTATCAATGTTTATCCCAACCATGTAGAAGAAACCCTTCGCAAGATGCCCGACATCGAGGATGTCTGCATCATCGGGGTCCCCGACGAGAAGCAAATTACCCGTGTCAAGGCCTTCGTCATTCTCAAGGACAAGTCCCAGGCAAACGCCGAGATGGTCAAGAAAATCCAGGACTTCGGGATGGCGAATTTGCTCAAGTACGAGTCGCCGAGGGATGTTGAATTCCGGGAAACATTGCCAAAAACTCTCGTAGGGAAGATTGCGTTCAACACCCTTGAAAAAGAGGAGCTTGAGAAGTTGAAGGCTGCCGGGAAATACCCGTTCGACAAGAAATAACCCTTTTTTTCATTTCCTTTTTTCCCCGTTGTGCTGGCAGTAACTCGCGGCGAAGTTTTTTATGCCCTCGCTTACCTCGATCCATTAGAATTCGTCCACGGATGTGCGCTGATGCAACAGATGTCATCGCGGCAGCGAGCCTACGCTGTCCAGTCGATCAACTTGGCTGGATGCGCGCTCATCATTGCATCGTTCTTCTGCCAGTGGACGAGAAACAAGCAATTCATCCAGGCGGTTGATGAATCCTTCCCGGGAGGATGGCTTTTACTCGTGATCGCGGCGTTCGCGAGCATTGGAAGCACGATCTTTTATTTTTTCCGGGAGAAACGGAAATTGCAATGGTTCGCCGTGCAAATCATCGCGACGAGCATCGTCATCTACATTTTTCTCGTGGTGACCGCGTTTTACGCAGGCTTGTTCAACCAGCTCGAGATCGGGTATTTCTTGTGCGGTCTTGGCCTCGTCCTTTGCGTGTTCGAGATCATCGTGTTCATCGTGTTCCATCCGAGCTTCGAGCCTGCACCCAACAATAGCAAGCAGCAAGCCATCGAAGCCGCGGCGGTTGACCTGGAAAAGAAATTCTACGAGGCACTGGACCACGAGATCCGCCGGAAGATCTTGCGCATGATCGGCGAAAATGGTTATGGAACCTTCACCGAGTTCAAAGCTGCGCTCGATATCGGCACGGGAACCTTGTATCATCACCTTAACACCTTGTCCACGCTTATTTACCAGAAGGACGATAAAAAGTACTATCTGACCAAGCTGGGCGAAATGACGCTGCAGTTCATGCAAGACAACGTTTCATACCTCGGCGCGATCAAGGAGAAGGATATGCACGGCAAGGAAGCGCGGAAGATCAAGGAATACCTCGCTTGGCTTGATTCACGGCTATTGTTCTCGAAAATATTTGAAGGAACCTCGCGGTTCAAGCGATATTTATTGTTCCTCCCGATCACCATGTACATCGCCGGCGCGCTGCTTGGCTTCCAGAATTACTTCTATTTCTTCGCCGCCTACTCTTTCTATGGCACGGACACGCTCTTCACGCCGATGCTGCAATTGCCTGCGTTCATCATGCTCGGGATCGTATCGTGGTTCGTTATGTGGGGCCTGATCGAGGGCTTGTGCTATGTCAATTTCAAGAAGAAAGCGGATTTCTCGGTGTCCTTGGCAGGATGCGGGCTGTGCTCGCTGCCGATATTCTGCTTCGAGGTCGTCATGT
>JAUQYW010000416.1 GCA_030587525.1 Candidatus Sigynarchaeota archaeon
GCATCGACGAGATCGAAAAGCCCGCGGTCGGCGAGTTTCTCAAGCTGTTCGCGAAATGGATCGAGATGGATTTTTCGATGCCGACCGGGGCATCCCGGGAGGCAAAAAAGATTATCATCCAGCAACTGGCTTCCAAGGTGAGTTCGGGCGTGAAACCAGTACTCGTGGTCGACGGTCTCGCACACTATTCGACGTTCGTCGCCGCGGAAAGCGCCGGTGTTGAAGTCGTGGAGGTCCCACATGATGGTCATCCTACATTCAAGCTGGAAGCTGAAAAATATGCGGACGTGATCGACCAGGTCAAGGATGATAGCAGCAGGCAGGTCATCGCCGCGCTCCTGACACACGCGGATTATCTCTATGGGAATGTCACGCCTCCAGAAATCGTTAGCAAGATTTGCAAGAAGAAAGGCGTGCCGTTCATCGTGAACGGCGCCTACACCGTCGGCATCATGCCCTTTTCAGGCAAGAAGGCCGGCGCCGATTTCGTCACGGCCAGCGGCCACAAGTCCATGGCGAGCTCGGGCCCGATCGGCATGCTCTCGTGTTCTGCCGAGTTTCAAGACTTGCTCTTCCCGCGATCGACCATCGAGGGCAACTGGAGCGGTCGCTCGTTCAACCACAAGATCACGACGCTGCTCGGGTGCCCATCGGTCTACGGCGCGCCGCTCGCGACGCTCATGAGCTCGTTCGCCCACGTGGTCGAGCGAACAAAGCCCGAAAACTGGGAAAAAGAAAAGGAAAACGCGCGCCTCTTGGCTTCGACACTCCTGCGCATCGATGGCGTCAAGATGCTCGGTGTCCAGCCCCACGAGCACACGATGATGCAGTTCGAGACCGAACCGTTCGAGGAGGCGGCAAAAAATGCCCCGAAAAAAGGATTTTTCTTGTATAACGAGTTAAAGGCACGGGGCATCGTCGGCATCTTCCCGGGCATGGTGAAATCGATGAAACTCAACACGTACGGGCTTGCGAGGGCCCAGGTGGAACACGTGGGCCAAAGTTTCATCGACATCGCGAAAAAATATGGCTTGACCGTGTATTGAAACGGTTTTACTTGCTGTTCTTTGAAAAAAGGCAAGACAACAGGAAAAACGATTTTTTATCACGCAGTCACGTCAGGCGTGTTCATGGCCTGTTCCAGGAAGGTCGACTTGAAACCCGTGCCCATGACCGTTATGCGGAGCTTGCCTTTCAGCGTCGGGTCTTGGATAAATCCCCATTTCACGTTCGCGGACGGGTGGATTTGTTGCTGCACGGTCGAGACGATCGTGTCAACCTGCCGAAGATTGACGTTGTAATCGCCGACGATGCCGACGAGAGCATTCTTGATCTCTGCAGTCTCGGGCTCGATGAGCGGGTTGTTCAATGCCTTGGTCGTGTATTTCTTGAGATTTTCCTCGTCGATCCTCGTGACCTCGGTCATGCCGATGACCGATGTCGAGTATATCGTGTCCTTGATTGCGTTGCCACGTTTCTCGATGATCGACTTGATGTCAGCGAAGTCAAGGTTCACGAGACCTGGCTTGGTCACGAGTTCGATGATGCTTTTTACGCTGCGGATGAGGATCTCGTCCATGATCTTGAAACCTTGGTGAAGCTTGATATCTGGCACGAGACTCACGAGCTTCTGGTTCGCGAGCGGGATGACCGTGTCGCTGGATTCTGCGAGATTCTTGAGCCCTTGATAGGCAATGGTCTCCTTGGTCGGGCCTTCCATCTTGAACGGCATCGTGACGATCGACACGACGATTGCACCCCGGTCTTTCGCTGCCTTCGCGACGAGCGGCGTGGCACCAGTTCCAGTACCGCCGCCCATGCCTCCCGTCAAGAACACGACGTCCGCGTCCATCACGGCTTTCAATCGCTCGTAATCCTCGCGGGCCGCGAGCTCGCCGATCTCGTGGTTATTACCCGAGCCGAGCCCTTTTGTGAGGCGCTTACCGATCAAGATCTTCTCATCGGCATTGGAATAGTACAAGTCTTGCACGTCCGTGTTCACGCACAAGGTTCTGCAGCGGGGAATGCCGAGCTCCTGGAAGCGTGAAATCATGTTATTGCCCGCGCCGCCAACACCCACGACGAGCGTTCGGATATCGCGTTTATCGAGCAATTCCTTCAATTCATCATCGCTATCCAGCAAATCCACTTTCCGCGGTTCGATTGGCGGGATGTTAGGCAGTGTAGGTAGGGCCGGCAAGGATGGTAGTATTTTCCGGCAGAACATTTGCGTCGCACCGGGGAATGGCGATGGATTTTTCGTGGCCATCCTGATGGCTGGAAGTGGCTTGATGGCAGGCAGTGATCGAAGGCTTGGAAGCAGTTGGATAACGGGTAATTCGGCCTCCATGCGCTGAACAGCCTTGGTCAAGTCGAGGTTCGGCAGTTGCACATGAAAAACGTCGTAGTCGATGGGATTTGCCTTCGGATTGTAGGGATCCATGAACATTACCTTGCTCGATGGTGGGGCGCGATGCAAGAACTGCACCTTACACTCCGTATTCCTTGGGCAATATCTGAAGGCATATATCATCGGGGTATATACACGATAGGGGTGCTTCTATCCTCCCGATGGGATAGATCTATCTTCCCGAAAAACAAGCGTCAGCAAGCTGTTCTGGACGGGCTCGTCGACTGGGTTATGGCGACTTGCGACTTCGACGGCTTGCTCGCCCACGAGCGTGATCTTCGCTGATCTCACGAGAGCATAAATGCTCAAGCGGCGAGTTAGTACCCATGGATAGATACACTCCAGCCATGCGGCCAAACATCGTGTTCATGATCACGCACGACACGGGCACGAGGCTCGGCTGTTATGGTGGCGGCGGTGTGACGCCTCAGATCGACGCACTCGCAGCTCAAGGCGTCCGGCTCGTAAACTACTTCGCCAGCGCGCCCCAGTGCAGCCCGTCTCGGGGCAGCATCTTGACCGGGAAGGCACCGCATGCCAATGGCTTGATGGGCTTGACCAACATGGGCTGGGATCTCCCGGCTTCCAACCGCACCTTGCCATCGCTGTTGAATGAGGCCGGCTACACCACGCGCCTCATCGGGCACCAGCACGTGCACCGCGACAGGACGGTCATCGGGTACGCTGAAACCAGCAATCCAATAAGAGAAGCACCGTTCTTTGCTCGAATCGTCTGTAAATCTGGAGAAAAGTTCTTCAAGCGTGTAGCACGTGGCGACGTCCAGCAGCCGTTTTACCTGGAGCTGGGGTTTACTGAGACACACAGGCCGTTCATAACGGGAAGGCAGAGGCGCCCTCGGCAGGGGGACGTCACCGTACCGCCCTACTTGCCCCACACGGTGGCTGTCCGAGACGACATCGCGCGCTTCGACGGGATGCTCGCGGAGGTGGACCATCACGTGGGCCAATTGCTCGAAGCTCTCGAAAAGCAAGATCTTGCAAGAAATACGCTCGTCATCTTCACCACGGATCATGGCTGGCCCTTCCCAAGGGCGAAGGGAACACTTTACGATGCGGGAATCCGCTCTGCATGCGTGATGCGCTGGCCCGGCAAGATCCCCGCCGGGCAGTCGGTCGACGCGCTACTTTCGAACGTGGATCTCATGCCGACGCTCCTCGATGTCGCTGGTGCCCGCCTCGATGGCGAGGGCATTGCCGGCATCCAAGGGCGGAGTTTCAAGGGATTGCTCACCGGGGACAGCTATACGCCCCGCGAATGCATCCACGCGGAGCTCACCTACCACGATCAAGGCTACAATCCGATGCGATGCATCAGGACGGCTAGGTGGAAGTACATTCATAACTTCAACACGATCGGCGACCAGCTCTTCCAGATACCCAACGACTTCAGGGATGGACCGTCCGGGAAGGCATACCGAGATGCACACCCTGAATACCATCACCCGCGCCCCCTTGAAGAGTTGTACGACCTGGAGGTGGATCCTGGCGAGAGAGACAATCTGGCCAGCAAACCCGCCTATTCGACCACTAAGAAGGAGCTTCATGAAAAGCTCTTTTCCTATCTTATCGAAACGGCGGATCCCGTCTTGAGCGGGCACGTTCCTGCGCCAGAAAAGAAAGGCCCGATGCTCATGTAGAAATGTTGCTCTGTCCGGAAGGTATGAAGACTATAATATCTTGCGGGTTGCTCATCATGAACGGGATCCTTGTTATGATCGTCGTGTCTACACTCTTCTCTCTATCGGTGGTCCTATCCCGAGGTTTTTATTGACCTTATAACTTCCAAATGATGTAAATTTCGTGAAATGAATCATCTCGTCAATATTCCCGATTTCCTCCCGATTTCCGCAATACCATCGAGATATATAGCAATTCCGGTAATCAGATGAAAAACCTTAATAGGTAATAGTGGGTAAATAATAATGGGTAGAAAAAAATGGGAATTGAACACGGTCCCGGCACTGTTGAGAAAGTAAACATCGATGAACGTGGAAGGGTTACGATTCCAAAAACCATCCGGGACAAACATAATTTCATTCCAGGAGAAGAATTCGAGATTATTGATGAAAATGATCGATTGATTCTCAAAATCGTGATTCCCGAACAGAAAACTGTCGAGAGTCCAATAAATTGGGGAAAAAACACGTTTCTCAAGGCAGGAGAATCGACTTTTGGTGATTGAATGGATAAAAAGATCGTCGATATTAACTGTTTCTCGATCTATTTCGTGAAAAATCATCCGGGACATGACTATGTCAAACCGATTATCGATGCCGGTTTGAGAGGCGAGTATCGACTTGTCATTCCTGAGATACTTCCTTTTCGTGCATTCTGGATCATGACAACCAAATGGGGGATTCCCAAGGACGATGCAAAAAAAGTGATTGTTGAATTCTTGCACAATTACTCGAATCCGGTGTATGTTGGTCTGGCAAGGGACGGATCTATAAAGGCGTTCCAATATTCAAATGACTTTAATCACGACGTGTATGATTGCTATTATCTTTCCATTGCAATACAAGAAGGGGGGGTATCTATCATTACAACCGATGTGGGATTCGAGAAATTATGTGAGAAGGCGAAATTGAATTATGAAAATCCCGTCCCGCTCGATATCTTGCGTCAATTTTCTGCATTTAAATGATGATCGTGAGGTTCTCAAGATCGTGAAAGAGAAACGCCGGTGATTATAGAAGCGAGACGGTCAAGAAATGGTAACATTTCGAGGTAAGCATCATGGGAAACTCCATCACGTTATTAGACGAACAAAATGAGTGGGTCGCCGAGCAAAAATTTGACAAGAGCCCCCTTGACAATGAAGTTATGGTTTATGTACGGAATGCCTTGAAGCTGAAGCGGGTATTTTATCATGATGGAAGCGGGAAAGAGACGTTTATAGAGCTCAAGATAGCGACCATAAAGGAGGCCATCCACGAACTAACGGGAATGGGTCCTTGGTCCACGAGTTCCTTGGTTCAAGGAAGAGTCGGGGAAATCTCTTCGTTTTTGACGACATGTATTGAATATAGCAGTGAGCATGGGCTGGACATCCTGCACTTCAAGTTTATGTGAATGTTACTTGGCTCTTTTCTTGTATCGGTTAAGGAATATGTTCAATATCCTCCCGATTTCCGCAATACCATCCTCATATCCTCAATACCATCCTCATCCTCATCTAAATTACGTCTTTCAGGACTGATGCTCGACAATGTGGACTTTCTCAAGCAATGCAGTAGTCTCATAGAACTGGATATGCAGGGGGTAGAAATTCAAGACTTGACACCATTCACCCATTTACCGAATTTGAAAATACTTTTTTTATCCAAAGACGAAATCAACCTCGACAATCCTAAAAACACCGAAATCGCTGCCTCTATCAAGGCTCGCGGCGTCGAGACTAGTTTTTAAAGAAATATTATGCCCTTTGTTCCAACCACCCTCCCGAGTTAATTATCAGAATCGTGGTTTGGGGCCTCATGGTTATCTTCATAAAGTATGTGATGCGTGTGTTCTTGCTTTTTTAATTTCGTATTAATCGGTACGACCTTGTTCCTTCAAACTTTGTTTATTTTCCCTCTCGATGATATTAATATGAATAACATATAATGAACGAGCGTGTGTGGTTGGATGAGAATACAGAAAAAACGGCTCTTTTCATCAATATGCTTTGTCTTACTGGTAATGGTAATTAATTCTTGTATCCTCTTCAATCCAAATGTTTGTCTCTGGGGCAAAACCGTCTATAAAGCCCGCACGGGAGAGAGAAATTATGAATTTAACGGGACGATCACTCGCGAGGTGCTTGAAAGTTATCTTTCACGATCAATCACCTTTACCAGTTTCTTGAGGCGGGACCATTTAGAAAACTCGTGGAATAAGGGAAATGTCGACGACAATTTTCGATGCATCGCCAATATTGGTGCGAAATTTATCGGCAGGGCCATTTTCACGTGGTGTGATGAGATAAGCCTTTTTCAAAACATCAACGAGTCAAGACTGTTGGCCGAGCGCGCGCACGTTATGGATCCGGAGATAATCCTCCAAGCAGCCATTTTTGAAGCAGTTTCCATCCAGGTCGAATCGATACCCACTCCTGCTTGGGTTTTCGAAGAATTCGGACTCGCTCCCGAAGCGCGAAACTTTACATTTAACAACATGTATGATATCGGTGGAGAATTTGATGATTTTTGGGGTGAGAATACAGCAGTTCCTGACATGAGTAAATTGGAAACGAGAATGTGGTTTTGTTTTCTAGCTGCAACGTATATTGACATGGGAATTGAAGCGCTCCATCTTGGCCAGGTTGATCTCATGACAAGAAACGATCCGGGTCAAGTTCACTGGCGAGATATGCTCCAGCGAGTCCGTGCCTATGCCACGATAAACGCGAGACGCCACATAGTGATTTGCGATGCCCATGTTCCAAATGGTGGTTATGTACATGATTGCAATCTCATGTTTGATTTTCACTCCTTTCCCCTTCGTCCTGAAGAAATTGCAGATGAACCCCAACAAGCAGAATTGGTTGTCGGTTATGAAGATAGCATTTACAAGAGGAGTAAGGGCGGGATTGCTCCCAGCGGTTGGACGTGCGATTCGCTTCCCTACCTCGTGGAACTTGACAATTTTGGAATATCTGACAATCCCGGTGAAGATATTGGAGGAATCTGGGTCTGGGGATATGACGAGATCACGTGGTATGCGCTCCAGCCTGAAGAATATCGGAACGGGTGGTTATTGTATGCAGTTCAATGGCTGGAAGAAAATGACCCCAATGGTTTTTTACAAATGCCCGGGAGTCGACCAATTTCAGTAGCGATTAACAGCGGGCATCATTATTATGCGAACACTGCAAGCGTGAACATGACGAATGGATTTAATCAAGAGGAGACGATCAAGAACATCTGGGAACGAATGCCCAATTTTTATCTCCATCAAGGTTAACTGATAATCATGTGATCAAGATGACGTGGAAAAAGGTCCTCCGCAACAAGTTCTTACTTGCATCCATCGTGTTCATTGCTTGCAACACGGTTTTTTTGACCGCCTATGTTCTCCCGTTTAACAATCTTGGATGGCAACCGTGGCA
>JAUQYW010000435.1 GCA_030587525.1 Candidatus Sigynarchaeota archaeon
ATGTTATAGTAAGAACCACGTGACTGGTTGAGCGCGATTGAGCGGAAACACCGAGGAAGAGAAGCTTTTGCGATTCCTGCAACTCGGCGACCGGGTTGAAGACTTGTACCTCGTGAATTCCTATTTCATGATGCGGAACTTTCAAAAGGTCGAATGGAAAATCGATTGGAAGACATTCATACTCCTCTTTGCTCTTGCGGACCAAGAACCGCAAAGCATCGCGGACTTGATCAAGCGCTGGCCGTTCTTTCGTCATTACAAGGATATCAGCCCGAGATTGCCGCCATTACTTCAATTCGGGCTGGTCGAGGAAGAAACCGGCCCCAAGAATGCGAAACTCGTGCATGCGACGACGAAGGGGCAATACGTGTCGGCGTTCTTTTTCTACTTGCTCGCCTACGAGACGGAAGATTTTTCCATGTTCAAGTTTCTCAAGGCAAAATTGCCGGAGGTGCCGGGGTTCAGCGCGCCAGAGCAAGCGTTCCAGAGCATCAAGATCATCAAGTCGCAGCTCCCCGCGATGATCGAATACATCCCGAAAATCCAAGAAAATCTCGAAGAGCTCAATTGGCGGCTCGATTACAAGCTATTCTTGATTCCCCTCTATTTGCTCGATGCGGATGACCAAAGTTACACGGATCTCATGAAGAATTATCCCCAATTCGGTTATTATCGCGAGCTGAAACAACGGATAATTCCCCTCACGGCCCTCGGCATCATCAAGGAAGAAAAGGCTGGCCGCAAGGGTGCACAATTGTCCTTGACCACCAAGGGACGCACGTTCCTTTGCTTTGTCGGGTACTTGATGGCCTTTCCCCAATTTCCTGCATGAGCTAGACTATGAACCGTGATGTCTTGCCTACTCATAACTGATTTGTTTAAGTAAGGGCTAGTCAACCTAGCAACAAGTGTTCGAGTCGAATCGACACTCGAGGGAAAAAACACATGATAACACGACGAAATCGCGAAGCGCTGGTGGCCGTTGTGCTTGGTGTCGCCGCGCTGGTCGCGGGAATCCAACTGATAAACATCGCAAAAGGCGAGATTGCTAACCCCGGTAATGAAAGCATCATCCAGCCTGCTGGCACTATTAGGACGAGCGCGGTTGATGTATCGATAGGATGGAATCAAACGTGGGGTGGCAATAACTCGGACTACGGCACAGGAATTTGGAGCGACGGATCCTCAGTTTACTCGTCCGGCTTCACGTACTCGGCTGGCGCAGGAGCAGCCGACGTGCTGCTCGTGAAGTGGGACGCGGCGGGGCACCAGCTGTGGAACCGTACCTGGGGCTATGCGACCGGGGACGTGTGCAATTCCATTTGGGGCTCTGGCACGGCGATCTACACGTGCGGTGAGACCTTCGTTGTATCAAAATGGGAGATGTTGCTCGTGAAATGGGATACGGATGGAAATCAACTCTGGAATCGGACATTCGGGGGATCGAGCATGAGTTCTGGAAAATCCGTCTGGATTGATGGATCCGCGGTCTACACCTGTGGGGAAGTATACAATGGTTCCAATGGGAACGATTTGCTGCTCGTGAAATGGGATTCCGATGGGAACAAGCTCTGGAACCGCACCTGGGGCGGTGCAGGCACCGAGCAAGGCACCTCTGTCCGGGGCAGCGGCTCGGTGATTTACACATGCGGCTATACGGACAGTTTCGGCGCCGGGGGCTACGACATGTTGCTCGTGAAGTGGGACGACTCGGGGAGTGCGGCATGGAACCGCACGTGGGGGTTCGATGGTGGTGATGTGGCTTTCGATCTCTGGACTGATGGAACTGCGATCTACACGTGCGGAAGAACATATGCAACTTATGGTTACTTATACGGCAATTATGACGACATTGCGCTTCTGAAATATCGCAGCAATGGTACCCTGGAAATGAATAAGACATGGGGCAGCAACGCCACCGAACAAGGCAAAGCAATCGCTGTCACGAGCTCGGCAATCTACGTCCTCGGTAACACGAACGCTGCCGGCAATGACGATTTCTTGCTCGTGCAGTGGGATTTGGCAGGGAATCCCCTTGGGAACATCACTTGGGGTGGTAATGATACAGAATATGGCAACGCCCTCTGGAGCGATGGCACGTCGATCTATGCTTGCGGTGACACCTACAGCTTCGGCGCCGGGGACGTCGACAATGCGATCATCAAGTGGATCTTGCCAAGCGCAGTGCTTGGTATCGATCTCGTGCCCTATATTGCATTGGTCGCTGTTTCGGCGATCGCGTTCCTGGCGATAAAACTGAAGCGTGTCAGGGGCGTAGCGTAATTTTTTCTCGCCACGACGCGGGGATTTTTATTTTTTTCCCGTTTTATTTTTCACATGTCGGATTGTCCTTGATTGCCCGGGGACGCATTTTCTTCTGCTTTCTCGCGTACTTGATGGCCTTTCCCCCGCTTCACGCGTGATCTGGACATCAAACTAAGTGGTCCAGACCTTGCGGAAATGATTGACTTAAATATAATCCGGTCTACATAGTAACGAGTGTTGGGTTAAAACGACACTTGAGGACAGAACACATGATAACAACACGAAATCGCGAAGCGCTGGTGGCCGTTGTGCTTGGTGTCGCCGCGCTGGTCGCGGGAATCCAATTGATAAATCCTGTAAAGGGCGCCGTCACGCCCGCTGGCACCATCACGACGAACGCGGTTGTTTCGGCAGCTTGGAACCGCACGTGGGGTGGCGCGACCCATGACTATGGCATGGGCATTTGGAGCGACGGGTCATCGATTTACACGTGCGGTTACACGGACTCCGCTGGCGCGGGCGCATATGACATGCTGCTCGTTAAATGGGACGCCTCAGGTAACCAGCTATGGAACCGGACCTGGGGAGATGCGGGTGGAAACACGGGCGACTCCATTTGGGGATCTAGCACGGCGATCTACACGTGCGGTGATACCTACATTGTAAATAAAACCGAAATGTTGCTCGTGAAGTGGGACGCCGCGTCGGGCAACCAGCTCTGGAATCGAACTTTCGGAGGCTCTCAAACAAGTAGTGGCAACTCCGTCTGGACCGATGGAACATCGGTATACACGTGCGGGGCAATAATGAACGTTACCTTCTCCCACGATCTACTGCTCGTGAAGTGGGACGCGTCGGGCAACCAGCTCTGGAACCGCACGTGGGGTGGTTCTAACGACGAATATGGTAATTCTGTCCGAGGTGCTGGCACGGAGGTTTACACGGGCGGTCACACGAACAGTTTCGGAAACGGGGGCTACGACATGTTGCTCGTGAAGTGGAACGCGACGTCGGGCAACCAGCTCTGGAACCGCACATGGGGTGATGCAGGTGAAGATGTAATATATGATCTCTGGACCGATGGAACGTCGATTTACGCGTGCGGGGGAACAGATATCAATTACTACTACGGCGGGAACACCGACATGGCCCTCTTGAAGTATCGAGCTAATGGCGGTCTCTCGTTTAGCAAGACTTTTGGGGGCAGCGCCACGGAATATGGCAACGCAGTCGTGGCCACGAGCTCGGCAATCTATACCCTCGGTTTCACGACGAGTTCCGGCAATGACGATTTCTTGCTCGTGCAATGGGACTTAGAGGGGAACCAAACCGGGAACCTGACGTGGGGCGGTGCGGATGACGACGATGGCAATGCCCTCTGGAGCAATGGCGTATCGATCTGTGCTTGTGGCTACACCTACAGCTTCGGCGCTGGGGATGCCGACATGGCAATCATCAAGTGGACCTTGCCGAGCACGGTGCTCGGCATCGACCTCGTGCCCTACATCGCCTTGGCCGCGGTTTTTGCGATAGCGTTCCTGGCGATAAAACTTAAGCGTGCCCGGGGTATATCGTGATTTTCCTCCGCCACGACGCTAGTGGCATTTTTATTTCTTTTTGTTTTATTCTTTATGCATCGCTTATGCATCGCGAAGGACACCCTCTTGTACAATCAATGATACCATCATTGATGGTATCACCCTTGAACGCGAAGGAACGCAAGTCTCTCTTTTTTGTCGTGTACTCGATGCTCTTCCCAGTTTCCCGCGTGATCGAAGTCTGTGAACCGTGATGTCTTGCCTCCACGTAACTGATTTGTTTAAGTAAGCTCTATTCGACATAATCACAAGTGTTGGGAAGAATCGACACTCGAGGGAAAAACAACATGCAAACAGTACGAAAAAGCGAAGCGTTGGTGGCCGTTGTGCTTGGTGTCGCCGCTTTGGTCGCGGGAATCCAATTGACAAATCCTGTAAATGGCGCCATCACGCCCGCTGGCACTATTACGACGAGCGCGGTTAATGTCTCGGCAGGATGGAACAGGACATGGGGCGGCACGGCCAATGAGTTTGGTATGGGTGTTTGGAGCAATGGGTCCTCGTTTTACACGTGCGGTAACACGTATTCTTTTGGCGCGGGAATAACAGACTTGGTGCTCGTGAAGTGGAACGGGAACGGAGATCAAGTGTGGAACAAGACCTGGGGAGATGCCAACGCCAACATTGGCAATTCCGTCTGGGGTTCAGGCACGGCGATATACACGTGCGGTTACTCCTTTGTTGTATCAAAATATGAATTGTTGCTCGTGAAATGGGACAATGATGGGAACCAGATATGGAACCGGACTTTCGGGGGTTCCCTGCCGAGTAATGGCAGGTCCGTCTGGACAGATGGAACATCGATCTACACGGGTGGTGAATTGGACAACGGTTCTAATTATCTCGACGTGTTGCTCGTGAAGTGGGACGCGGACGGGAACCAGCTCTGGAACAGCACATGGGGCGGAACAGGATACGATTTTTGTAATTCTGTTCGCGGCAACGGCACGACGGACATATACACGTGCGGCTCCACGGCAAGTTTCGGCGCCGAGGGCAGCAGCGACTTCTTACTCGTGAAATGGGACACGGATGGAAACCAGATATGGAACCGCACATGGGGTTATGGTGGTGGTGATGAAGCATATAGTCTCTGGATCGATGGACCGTCGATTTACGTGTGCGGAACGGGGTATTGGGGCTATGACTATTATTACGGGACGACCACAGACATCGTGCTCTTGAAATATCGTGTCAATGGTGGTCTCTCGTTTAATGTGACCTATGGCGGCAACGCCTCCGATGCTGCAAATGCGGTGGTGTCCACGAGCTCGGCAATCTATACCTTCGGTTATACGTCAATTAATGACAGTAACGAATTCATCCTCGTGCAGTGGGATCTCGCTGGAAATCCATTGGGGAACATCACATGGGGCGGAACGGGTGCAGACAACGGCAATGCCCTCTGGACCGATGGCACGTCGATCTTCGCGTGCGGTGACACCGACAGCTTCGGTGCCGGGGGATCAGACATGGCGATTTTCAAGTGGACCCTACCAAGCACGGTGCTCGGCATCGATCTCGTGCCCTTCCTTGTTTTAGCCGCAGTTTCGGCGATTGCATTCTTGGCGATAAAACTTGAGCGTGCCCGGGGCGTATCGTGATTTTCCTCGGCCATGACGCTGGTGGCATTTTTATTTTTTTCCCGTTTTATTTTTCATGCATCGCTTATGCACTTGTTGCTTTCGAGATGGATGCCCGCTTAGATCGTCGAGGATTCCGCATGTAATGGCCGAGGAGGACGCCTTGTCCCCCGAACTCCTAAAAGCATGATGTACGATACCATCATTAGACGCGTTTCGTTTAGACGATTTTGTCATTATAAAACAGTCAACCCTATCTTCTCTATATTCAACCATTCACGCAAGCTTGATTTGCTTTTTTTCGATCGAGCCGAGATCACACACCCCGTCCACGATAACCTTAAATACACGTCTTGGTCATAAGTAATACGGATGAAGTGATCCGTGTCGCCGCGACATGTTTCGCCACGGCGGCCGCCGCGGTCCATCCCCGCTCACGTGGATCTGAAGGGATACCGTGAGGCAGGCGCGGTTTCATGTCATCCAACGATCGAGCAAAAACCAAGGCGCGTGATGTGGATATGACGATGAAAAAGGATGTCGGGTACTACGACTGCTGCGTGTGCCATTCGAAGAAAAAGCCCAAGAAAACAAACGTCATCCGGGAACTGGAGTACTTATTTCAATGCCCCGATTGCCGCCACGTCGGCTCATTTGAAGATTTCTTGCCATCGGACTCCATGCGATTCCTGTTTTGCTAAAATCTTCCCCCTTTTTGTTGTCCTGGTGTTCAAGCGATCAAGGGATTCCATCCTAGCGTATATA
>JAUQYW010000439.1 GCA_030587525.1 Candidatus Sigynarchaeota archaeon
CGAGAGACCCAGGAATAACCATATCAGGTGGCAAGATCTCTTCAGGAATCGTGAACGTGTATTCTTTGGACATGGTGCCCTTGTCCGTCGCTAGCGCGGCACCGGCATAGTATATCGCCGATGAAATTACATGTTCGTTATCAAGAGGCAAGTCCAGAGTTAGTTTGGCACTGCAATCACCATAACCATTCCACATGCCGTTCGACACAGATACTTGTATCTCATACGACCGGAACCGGGATTCCGTGCCTGTCAAGGCAACGGCCGGGTCGAATTCGAGAGCGTTCTGGATATACTCATCGGGGATCCGTAACGAGACCTTCAATGTGTTGGAACCTCGCTGGAAATCGTGGATGGATGCATGTTTGAACACGTCGGTGAACTCGATGCCGAAAGCCAGATCATATGGAAATAGACCAGCCAGACCATTACGGCCCCAAAGTATGTATTCCTCGTCTTCTTGTGTCTCAGGATTGTACCGACGACTTGGGTACCCGTACAAGTATTCCCCGCCAGTATAGCCATTATCCTTCCATTGTTCGAATTCGGTATCATAAGCGATATCGTGCCACGATCCCATGTTGAAGAATGTTTGGTCGCTATTTGCCGTGATCTCGTTCCCATCTGCATCGAGAGCCTTGAACACGAGGGCATATTGCGCGCCCTCCACCAAACCAGTTACGAGGAACGGCACACTCACTTTCACGCCCCCGTTTTCCTTCCAATACGATTCATAATCGAGCGTGGTGACCTGGATCACCGCATTCATATCGGGAACCATCAAGCCAGAGCTAGCTTCCTCTATCAATGAAGTCAAGAAAACCCGTACAGCTGAAGGGGGGGAGCCAGCTCCTCCGATAGGAATGAATGAGAAGCCGCTCATGCTGGTGCCGAGGCTTGTGAACGTCTGCACCGCGATGCTTGCAGATGCCGAGTCAAGGTCACCGGGAGCTGGATACTGGTCGATCTCGTTTACCAAAGGAATCGCATATGTTCCTTGCCCGCTCGTCCGCACGATCGAGATGTCCATGTCGAGCTCGCTGATGTCCGTGTGCAGCAAGCCCTCGAAGCCGAGGTCAACCGACAAATCGAGGGTGCCCGTGCCGTGGACTTGCGATGCATACGAGTTCCACATCGGCAAGGACGTAAGCTTCGAGATGAGAGTTGTCGCGGGCAACGTGAGTGAAGCCGCAAGGTCCAAGGTGCCGTCAGTGATTTGCATCGGTGCAGGGTCTCGCTTGTATTCCAGGTCGATCGTGAGCCCGGACACGATGAAATTCGTCTGCTTCACCGCTCTTTCGACACCTTCAACGAATCCCAAGCTGGCAAAATTATAAATGTCGGTAAATGACCAATCAACAACACACGTGAGCCGCAACCTCAGGCCCTCATCGCTGGTCACGAAATGTTCCAAGGGGAAGGCGAGCGTGCGGGAGCGCCACGCGGAAATGGCCTTGATGCGCATACCACTTAGAGATGTCGTAATGTATTGCCCACTGTCATCACAAGGATTAACGATCATAACCCACGCGCTGGTCGAAAAATCGAAGATTTCGACACCAAACGCGAATTTCAAACCACCGAATATGTTGCCCGCGGATGAACCCGCATAGCCATATCCACACGTCGTCTGGCTCGGATCCTTGTAATTGAACCACGAGACCGTCGGCATCGCGTCGAAGTTGATCGAGATCTTGGTGACGGATTGGATATCGTAGAAATTGAACGGCAGCGCATTCGCGGGATAATCGAGCACGACCTGGTGCTCGGAGAACCGGCCATCGTCGGCTTGACCGCTCCCGGGGAACGTCACACCGGGCTTGGAGTGCACATAGGTTTTCACTTCCGTGACCGAACACGACTGGTATATATCGAAGGTGTTGAATGCTCTCTGGTTAGCACTGTTTGCCTTATCAAAATCGTAGACTATTCCGGGGACACCTGGTGGAACTTGTTCTGACCACCGCACTTGCATATCGACCGACATCTTGAGCTTCAATAACCCTTGATTGTCGCCTAACCGCAAGTCATCGATAAATGACACGCCATCTGCATCGGATATCGTGAATCGCAAGCACATTACATCAGAAGAACCAGCGACCAGGCTACCCGAGCTGCCGCAAACTAGCATCTCATCCCAGTGCCCGGTTTCATAATTGAATGCTGTAACAGAGCCATCAAGCCCTCTCGAGCTTAACTCGGCACCAAATCCAAGATTATAGAACGGGGTATACGGATGAATTATAAGATATCCCGTACCAAAGGTGTAATCGTATGGATATTCATAGATGTCGTCCACGGTCCTGAACGACTGTACATAATCCATGCCTTGCCGTACTTTACCAAATGAACCTGCCGGGGCGCTCGTCCGGGTCCCTTGAGCGAACACGACGGTCGTCGGCATCTTCAGATACACCTCGAATTCGACCGAGCTCAACGAACTCGGCGAGGGAACGGTCACATCAAAGAGACAATCCAGAGGATCACCATACGTACCCCACGTTCTTGCCTCGGAAACGACGTCGGAATGCTTGTCATCGAAGGATTTTACCTCGATGTACATTTGATCGAGGAAGATCATTGCAGGAGGCAATTCCACGCTCCATTGGGATGACATATAATTCTTCCAGCCTCCCAGAAAGCCACAATCATCAAATTGCCGCGGATGGAACCAGTAGGGGTCGTAATATTGATAATACTGATCATTGCCACCCCCATAAGGATGGTTTATTTGCATTACGTGATCAGCATCGATGTTCGACGTTCGGTAGTCAAAATAGTTGATGGTTGTCGACGAATCGATGCTCGCCAGCGTGGAACGAGGATCGATCGTCAAATACAACCCATTCGCAAGGATATCTTGAATCATTGATGGGTCCGATATCGTGGAGCTCCTGGAACTCAGACCTGGCTTTGACCAGGGCTCCAAATCGTAAGGTGACTCGACGATATCATCATAGGGGTCATTTGTTCCTGAGAAAATATCCTTCGGTGCCATGTTTGGGCTGAAAACTGACTCCGTGAGCATATCTTTCTGCCACAAGAGTCTGTCGGTCGATCCAGCGAGTTTATCAACCGAATCGGCCGGATCAATCCATCGAGTTCCAAGGTTCAACTGGTTCAAGCCCACTCGGCTGCCCGAGCCCGCTGGTAAGTAACTAAATTCTATCGGAACTGTATAATATCCTGAAATGAAATAGTAATTGTCTTCATATGATCCCGTGTAGAATTTATGCTCGGGATCAAGTGCAAGTTTATACCCAACAGCGAAACCGGAAACACTGATGCTAATCTCAGTAATCGAATCGACATCCGCTATTCGCTGGTCTAGATCGAAACCGAAATTGAGCATGGTTCCAGAATATGAACCTGTCTTGAGTAGGAGGAAATCATCGTTACCTTCAGCTGCGAGATCATCGAGGTCCCATAGATTGCCACCATATGTGTTAATCGCTAGATTATCCATAGCTGCGACCGCTCCAGCACCTGACGAGAAATCATACAATCCTGCTCCGTAAAGGTTGGCGATGATAGAAGCATCGAGCCCACCTTTCACGATAAATGCATCGTCCATGTATCCGACAAAATTACGATTATTTGCATCATCGACGCCGAAATTGAGATGCGCGTAATGATGGTTTTCCGAGCCGTCATTCCCATCGCCTTGATAGACCGTCGGGTCGCGGTAAATCAGTTTACCATTCGCAAAAACCTGGAGATCATATTCGAACCACCATCCATCATTGTGACGAATTATAGAAGTGGCGATGAAATACCAGTGATTTTCGGTCATTGGGAATGGAACGTTCACGAATTTCGACGGCGTGAGGACGTGGATCGTCCCACCGTTCAAGCCAGATATGCCCACGCCAATACCATAATAGCCAGCGGTATCAGAAACCATGATTGGATACCCCGAGTAGTCTTGAAAATTGTGCAACTCCGTCGGATAAACCCACGCCCCGAACGTGTAGCTTGCTAAATCTCGTTGTATTCCCGTCCAGATAAGTTCATCGCCATCAAAATGCAGCGAATTATCATGTACTGCGATGCTAGACGATGTATGCATTTCCCAATCCCCACCCGAATTCGCCGTTCTACCGTTCCAATAACCACAGTCATCTATGACCCACCATGCATTAGGGATCTCGGGATCTGGCACCACTTCATCAAAATCATAATGAATTGCCCACCCTTCTGGTTCATCCTCCGTGGCCCCATTCCATGTAACAGGTCCCTCGATCGAGTTGATAGCATCCACGGGGTTCCCGACTTGCGAAAAACTGCTCGGAGAATACTTGTTAGATGTGAACACGGTGCTCCTCTGCACCGAATTATCACGGGTAATGTCATCCGCATAGACTCCGGAATTCAAATCTCCATCCATCAACCGTGCATCGGTCAGCGCAAGAGCCCGCTCGTAACTCTGCTGGATATCTTGGTTGCTGGTTACCGTAGAGTATTCGATAACCTTCCCGTCCTGGAACGGGGCATTAAATGCTCCGGGCGAACCATATGGCTTCACCGCCCAGTCATTCGCCACATCTGCATCGGTATCGCTTATCCTGATGCACCACGGGCTATTCTCTGTCGGTTTGATAATGAGATGATCCACATCGTAATCGGTCTGATACCAAGATGCTCCTGAAGGAGCTGTAAGGGCGCTAGATCCGCTCGTCTGAATATAGTCTGCAACAATATTGGTGTTCGTCACTAGTTCCACGCCGAAGTCGGTTGCAGTGCTGATCTTCGCCCAATCCGCGCTGGCTAAGTATTTATTCACTAAATCATTGATACCTGGGCCATTGCGCAAGACGAACGACCTGCCTGCTTGCAAGACAAGGCCGGCAAGGTCAAACAACTTCGTCGAGACTGGTGTGTCGCCAGATAATGCTCGCACGTTGACCTTCCAGCCGTTTAGGTTCCTGCTCTCCGAGTCAAAGTTCACGATTTCGATATATTGTGCATTATCTGAAGCCTCAGCGTAGATCTCGTTGATGATGACCCCATTCTCGATCGGGGTGCGATAGATAGAGATGTCCGGGATTAGGAGCATGTTAAGCGCGTATTGGTAGGACGGGTGCTCGCTGGTGCCGATAGCCGTAGTCGTTGCCATAGGCATCGACCATCCATCCGCTGCCGAACATTGAATGAGATGACCGGAAGAAGATGCTGTCTCGACGAGAGGGGAGAGGGCGTGGCACATCAACTTCACATCTGTGGCACGCTCGAACGTGATAGCATATGTTTTCCCTATGACGAGGCCGGTGAAATCGACGTGGAAATCAATAGTACCACGATCGCTTACAGAATGCCATTCTGCTGCAGTTATCGTGTGCGAGCATCTCGCCGGTAAAATCGGTGCTTGCAAAGCTGGCGTTAGCCCACCGTTGACATCATACAATTTGATAGTAGCGCCGGTCAAATCGTCCTTGGGTTGCACCCGGACCACATCGATCGTCGTCGCCGTCGCCGTGAATATCTGGCCGAGTCCAATGGCGGTCTTGTAATCGTCGATGTCGGCGAGGGTGTTAATGGAATTATCTACCTGGTAATATAGCCCGCTCGTGTCAGGCAACTGGTGCCGATAAGCGACGCTCGTGTCGATCCAGCCTGCAATCAAATCATCGATGAGGACTTGACCCGAATTATCGGCCCCAACGAGGATTGAAATGAAATCGATGGGGCTCTGGTATGCATAACCTCCTTGGACGGTGGTACTCCGGGGTGCCCTCGTAATCGGATCTGGGCGTGTTGCCGTGATCGTGTAATCGCCGGTCCCACTCGCGGCGAATTGTATCGAAATGGTAACCCATGTATCTATCTCGAAATCGCCGACACCGATGATGTTCTGGGTCGCCACGTCGAATTCAATGTCGCCGAAATTGCTGCTTAATAACACGGTTTGCACGCCACCGGAAATCTTGAGAGCGATGCTCACGGTCTTGAAGGCCTCGGTCGATGGGAAGGGGAACGTGTACGTAGCTTGATAATTGCCAAAGCCAGGTATGGACATGCGACCGCGCATCGAGTCCCTTGGGTCGCTTGCCTCGCTAGCATCTTTCTTGAATGTTGTGAATGTGAAATCGCCGATGCCACTGGTTGGCGACGTGCTCCATAGCGAGTTGGTGCTGGGAATATCCGCACCCTCTACATAAGCCTCGAAATATTCCTGCTGACCGCCAAGATAGTAGCCTTGCTGGTCAAAGCCCAACCGTGATGATGAATCGATGAGTTCACCTTGATCAGTCGTTACCGTGCCCGGGACTCCGACGCGGCCCGATGCTTGCCTACCGTCGCCCGTTAATTGGATTTCGTTTTCACTAGGGATAACAGTATGCTGACCGAGCGGGGTCTGGAGATCCTCGCGAGCGGCGAACTGGTCGGATAATGCCTCGTTGACCGGCATTTTACGGTAATCGAGTAGGCCCTTGTACGTGTCGACGAAATTATCGCTACCCGACAAGGTGAGCGCGACCGGATTCACTGTCGACGTCTGGAAAACGATCTCCTTGACATTATCGCTCGTGGCAGCAACGATACTATCCGCTGAACCGGTGGCGACGCCGACTGCCAAAGACGAGAATGTCGTGGGAGCATTGTATCGCCGTACCACGCTGCTAGTCCACTCTCCGGTGCTGGATTGCGAGTACCGGATAATGAAGCTCGCGCTCGATCCCGTCAATCCAAGCATAATATCGGTCAACGAGTCACCATCGACATCGCCGACTCGCATCTGGCTGATCGTATATCCATCAGGAACTGCATCTATTACCTGGATTCGACTCGATACCATGCTATATGTATCCTCAACATAGCCGAAGGTGCGCGTCGTGGAGAAGAACAAGTATTGGTTCATCGACGCTGTATCGAGTGCATCACGGTCAATTGAGATGATATTCTCAGAAAACCTTTTCCATCCCACGATCGCAGGCCCGGTCGGATTTAAGACCCATTGCGTCAACCAAAAACCCGCTGCCATATACAAGTTGTTATTTTGGCAGATCATTTCGCTTATACCCGTCACCGGTGCGGGGAATTGTGTATCAATACGGACGAGGGGCAAGTTAACATCGTTCAGAGGGACATTAGAGCCATCAATACCACACCAGGACAAATACCATCGATCTCCCGAGTGGATGACGAAAATGAGCTCGTCCTTCCCGTCTTGGTCGGCATCCCCGATGCAATACTTCGTGTCCAGGTATAAATTGACGTAAGTATGCACGGTAAAACTCGTCACTTGCTCAAAATTGTAAGGGGTCACGGCCTCATAAATCAAGATGGTCGTGTAGATCGACACGTCATCGTAAATATACGCGATATCTGGCTTGCCATCCCCGTCGAAGTCGCCAGCACCGCCACCGCTCACGTACGGGCCATTCATCGTGAGAGGCCACCAGTCCGAAACTCGGACAGGCAACCAAGAGCTCTCTAAACCGCTAGAAATGATGGATCCCGTGTCCCAATCGATCCGGAATGTCGTCTCGTCTGCGCTGACAGTATCACTGCCCAGTGGCACCCATTCCACGTTCCCGGCATCGGTAAACTCGTGATAGGATAGCGTGACCGTCGTGCCGGGCAAGGCGGGGCCACTCGTCGTCACGGGCGACCCTAGCAGCATTCCAGAGCTGATGTTTGCTGAGGGGGTAATCGAGTAATTGAGCACGATGTTGTAGACCGTGGTGCTCGCAATGTTGCCCGCTTTGTCCACGGCGACAGCAATGATATCTCCTTGATAATTCGTCTTAAATGCGTGCACGAGCTGGTACATCCCTAGCGATTCCACGAGCGTGCCGCTCCCGATCCGAGTCGCATTTCCCACGATCGAGCCGAGATAGAAGTCCACGGATGCGATACCACATGTCGCGTCGATTATACTAGCGACGAGAGTAACCGTGCCGCCGCTGATGATTGAATTGCTCTGAGGGAACACGAAGGAACATGCGGGTGGAGAATTGTCCAAAACAACCGTCCACGCGCGCGTGGAAATTAACACGCCCGCACCACTCGAAATAACAAAGCGCAGCAAGTAGATACCGTCGCTCATTCCAGCTGCTCGTAGCGAGATCGATGAAGTCCTGGCATAAGAAAGCGAGCCCGGACTGGCCGACCACGCAGTGCCGGTGCCGCCATCTCCTAGCCGAACCCATCGCAGTGCTACGTTTGTCATAACCGTGACGTCTTCCGCAACATTGATGCCACACGTCAAGTTACATGTCGTGTATATCGTTCCATTTATAGACGAGCTGCCGCTGACCGATTGATACACGATGACCGCTTTCGTGTTGTCCACGACAACGAAATAATCGGCAGATCGAGCCGAGTTGTTTACGGTATCAGTCGCTTCAAAATAGAGGATATAGTTCCCTTCGGGATATCCCGTGGACGTCCAAGAGATACCCGCGATGTTCGGTGCCCCTGTCCGGATGAGCGTGTCGTTGAGGAAGAATTTAAACGTGGCAATGCCCGAATCATCATACGCGGCAGGATGAAACATGACCATACCCGTGAGGATCGTGGTGCTGTTAATAATACCAGCCAATGACAAATCCGAAGGCATTGAGTTATCGATGGTGAACGTGATCAATTGCTTGCTCGAATACCACGCGTCAGTGCGGCCGGCGATCGATGCGTTCTGCCGGTAATGGGCACGGAGGGCATAATGGCCAGACTGCACGCCAGTGAACAGCGTGCTCTGATTGCCAATGAATAGCCACGAGCCCGAAACGTCTTTCGATAGATCGAAAATGATCCCGTCCACGTCGGTCTCGTAAAGCATTGCAACTGGGGCAAATGTCCTTCCTGCCCCGCTCGCCTGGTACACCGCCCCGTCCGTGACATTAATCGACGGTAGTATAATCGAAATATCAAGAGCTTGTTCCCGCGTATTGAAACTCTGGTCGAGCGCGCGCACCACGAAGTGGTAAACACCGCTCGAAGCGGTAATGGCACTGTCGATCAGCTCGAAATAATAGCGATCATCCACGACAACGGGGAGCGAGACGACGAGGTTCGTCGTATTGTACGGGTCTGTAATGGGCGCGGGAATATTTTTCCAGATGGAGACTTGCGTGACGTTGTTGTCATCGCCCGCGGTGAAATTGAAAATGATATTCTCGCCCCAAATGATGGTCGTCTGGGGCTGTGATATCACGATATATGGAGCCAATGTGTCTTGGAACGCGTCGATCCAGAACGATACATTCGTTTCGTAAGTCGTACCATAGATATCCATGGCGATGACCCGTATTTGATAATTCGGGAGCAAGGCATCGATGCTGCCATTCACGATCGACCAGGTAAATGAATAATAACCGGGTCTCGTGGAAGTGACGAGCGGGGCGAACTTCGTCCAACTCGCGTCGGCCACATGGCGCCATTGGTACACGACTGCGGTCACATCCAAATCACGCATGGCACTGTGGAATTTCACCGAAACGTTCACCGATTCATCGGTGCTCATATTGTAAAACACGTGCTGCCCTAGACGGGGGAGATAGATGCTGATGATAGGCGGGTAATTGTCTATAATTACGTCGATTGACGAAACACCTTCCCTTCCAACATCATCCTTCGCCACCAGCACAAGCACGCCGCTCGAATCGAGAGGCAAAGAGCTCACAGGAACTGAAAACGTGAAGCACGGTGCCGGGCGTGCCCAGCTCAGTATCATAATATCGGCCGGTTCACCTGCCCCGTGCCAGTACAGCTTGGCAGAAACGAGGTCAGTTGTATCGAGCCCACCCATAGTTATATTTAACGATTCGACGCTACGGAACACATTGCCGGCTCCTGGCTCACTACCAGGTGCCCAAGATAGCGCAGGCGCGGGTGATATCGTGTCAACCATAGCCGACGCGTAGCAATACTCCGAATAATCACCGGGAACACGGAACGTTACTCTCCAATATATCTTACCATCGATAGCACCGAGCTCGGAATCTGTGATGGTGAACCTCCAGGCATCACCAGACTTCAATGGAATAGATGGTACCACGTGCCAATCAATCGCGGGAATGCTCGATACGTTTTTACCCTCGGCGAGCGCCCAGGCGAGCGTGGCTTGGCTCGTGAGGGAACTGCCAGAAACCGCGACGATGGTAGTGTTGCCGTCCGTCACCAGCGCGCTCGATATAATGGCGGGGTTCAACAACTCGATGATGATGCCCGTCACGACATCGGTTCCTTGCAAATTCGCATCATCGGTCACGACCACGCGGAAATCATACAAACCCTCGTTGATTGTCAAGACATCGAGCCAGAAGCCAAAACCATCATTGGCCGTCGTGTCCGTGTACAGCACGCGCATTTCGGATGACGAGAATGATAGCCCGTGGGGAACAATCTGGTAGCTGGCGCTCCTCACGTCGTCGCTGCAGACGATATCAATGCGTAACGGGGCATTCCCCAGCACCGCGTTGTTCGTGATATTCACTAGCTGGACGGTCGGCACGGTGTTATCGATCTGCACGCTGATGTTGCTGCTGTTCCCGTGCTGGCCGTTTTCATCGCAAATTTGTGCTTGGATCTTCGCATTTTCCGTGTCGTTATACTTTGTCGTGTCGAGCGTCCAGTCCCAGAGTTCTGGTATACCCTTGCTCGTGTCATTGTAAGTCTGCACCACCACATTGTCGATGTATAGTTTAAAAAGGCACCATTTTCCATCTCCTTGTCCTTGCACGATGATCGACTGTATCTGGCCAGATATAACCGACCCGTTATGAACATTATTGAATACCGGCTCGGGGCTCTCGTCCTTGCACACGAGCTTGATGTCAGAGAACTCTATACCGATTTTCACGTCGTCGACCGTGCAATTTTCGATTATTTCGACATGGATGGAGATCGAGTAATTCTCCACGTACTGCCCATCATACCAGCGCGATTGCCCCATGATATCAGACAAGTCTATAGGCCCAGGATCAACCGCGCTCGTATCCGTATTGTTATCGATGACAAATTCGGCAATCATTTGTTCATACAGCGGTACGTAAGCTCCATTCTTTAACCCACGAACTTCCAAGCACGCCGTAACTGTGCCGGTTTGGCCCCCAAGCTGAGCTTTCGACAGCGTCGCTGATTCCATGACCGGCGCATATGAGATGTCGAGCATCGTGGTCGTCTTTGATGGTGCCATATTCAATTGCATCCCGGGCGTGAGCACCGTAGCCGAGAAAACGCTGGGTGCCGGCGACGTGGTCACCTCATTATCGACGAGCACGGATAGCACTGCTCGCGAATCTTTTTGGCGCTGCACGACGAAACCATCGGTCGTCACCGGGGTGAAGGTCAATATCGCCCCAACCGCCAGGAAATCGTTAACAAGGATCCAAGTGCCATTGCCGTCCTGTACCCAGGCCTCGAGCCGGGTTATCGTGACATGGTAAATATCGCTTATCCCGTCAGGAGAGATCGCCGGGACTGTCGTGTTGCACGCCATTGCCCACGAGGTGATGTTGCTCAATAGCACTGCCGTTGTTGGGATGGCGAACGATTGCCCCGCAAGATATTGGTGTTGCAATTCGAATAGCGCGGTCGAATGAGAAGTTCCCGCGGAGTCCATGTAAGAGAAGGTAACCTTCGATGTCGCTTGGCCATCCATCGCGGGGCCGCGCTGTTCGGTTGATAGGTACGCGGTGCCGTTGATACGGGCTACCGAGGAGATCCCAGGCACGTTAACGGTACTGGACCACGCCGACCGCGATACGGGGTTCGCAATGTTGAGCATAGAATTCCCACCGCTACGGGTGCTCGTGTTAATGAAATGCGGAACCGAGGAAACATAGGTCACAGTTACATACACGTTGTCGATATGCCATTTCACGGATTTGAAGCCAGTCCAATCATTCGCAACGATCTGGAACACCAGGTCATAGACACCTGGCCCGGGAGCGCGGGACGTGATATTGGTATTCACATTCCCCATCGCGTCATTATGCGTGCTCGCGACAGGAGATCCGAAACCTGTCCTATCCTCGACAAATGACTTGAGGTCGTAAGACTCCCAGGAGAACGGGATGAAATCACAGATATCGACAGACGAACTGAACGACAGCATAACCGACGAGACGCGATACCCAGGCCGCTCGGT
>JAUQYW010000778.1 GCA_030587525.1 Candidatus Sigynarchaeota archaeon
GCTGTCCTAGTGGTCTCGAGTTGGGAAGGGTTGCAACTCGGTCATCGCCTTGCCAATTTTTTTCAAAGGTGTTACTCGTGAGAGTCCACCGCAAAGAGAGCTTGACTTGGACATTTCCAACGCGGCAAGGTTGCCGAATGAACGATTCTTTTTAAGGTGGAATACTAAAAATCTGGTAAGTCTTCCAGAATCCCCCGGATAATATACAGCGGTAACTCTAGCATATACAAGCCTGAGAACGCCAACGCAAAACAATCAACATTGAAAATTAAGATAAAATGAAAGTACCTGGCTGATGCTGGTTCTACCCGTGACTTGTGTGCTTGTTTTTGCGGCTTCCATCAATATTACACGCCCAATTAATCTGTCGAAAAACCGCCCAGTATTTTCTTTCCAACCAAATCGTGGTGTCTTGAATTTAAAAACATTTTGCACCCGGCGAAGCGGTCTCGTTTTCGATGGACATGGATGGATTGGTTTCGATACGGGAAAAGAGACGGAATCGCGGCCTCGAACAAGTGAAATGGCATCGAATAGCTGCACCCGGGGCAAGAAAAATTGATGATCGCGTTACGCGGGAATTCAGGCTTCCCGTGGGTTAGCAGCAGCTTGCACAGAATTCTGGTTTTAACATTTATCCAATTTTTTCACGAGCAGCGAGCCAATAGAAATTCGTCGTGCCCGTGGTAATTACGTGGAAAAACGTAACTGCTTATTTTGTACGCGACTCATGAGCTACGCGAACTTATAACGGCTACGACCTTGAACGCGATTTTACCTTGCTTTCTCCCGAAGATATTAGAAAACTTTCCGCAGCACGCATCATCACTGCCGACAGAGCGCTAATATCGTCGATGATTACTCGGAATTGGCGAAAATCCACGAATAAAAGCAGAGATGAACTTAAAAAAAGATGAAAAACAAGAAGGAAAAGCAAGATCACGTCATGTACTGCAAGTTGAGCTTGATCTCGCGCTTCTTGAGCCGCTTGGAGAGTTTCTCGTAACTTTTTATGAGCTCCTCGGTCAGGCTCGGGGCGCTCGCGTTGAGCGCGGCCTCGAAATGCACGCGATCGATAGTCTTCAAGCTCGTACCCTTGTCGCGAATCGCGTTCATGCCCGCTTCCCGGACGATGTTCTCCAGATCGGCACCAGAATACCCTTCCGTGTTGTTCGCGATGAGTTCGAGGTAGGCCGGAACGTCCTCCGCGATCGGCATCTTCTTCGTGTGGATCTTGAGCACTTGCATGCGCGATTCCCTGTCTGGCGGATCGACGTAGACAATCACGTCAAACCTGCCCGGCCGGAGCAGCGCGTCATCGATAAGATCGGGCCTGTTCGTTGCACCCAATATGACGATCCGCCTTCGGGCTTCGATGCCATCCATTTCCGCGAGGATCTGGTTCACCATGCTTTCATAAACTTGCGAACTATGATCTGCACCCCTGCGAGGCGCGATGGCGTCTAGTTCATCAAAATAGATGATGGCCGGCGCTGCGGTTCGAGCCTTGCGGAACACCTCACGCATGGTTTTTTCGGACTCGCCCACGTACTTGGAAAAGATCTCCGGTCCCTTGACCGTGATGAAGTTTGCCTCGCTTTCGGTTGCAACGGCCTTCGCGAGCATGGTCTTGCCACACCCGGGCGGGCCGTATAGGAGCACGCCTGAAGGCTCGCGAATTCCTGCTTTCTCGAACAAGCCCGGGTTTTTCAAGGGAAGCTCGACTGCCTCCATGAGCGCCCGTTTCGTGTTCTCCAACCCCCCGACGTCGGTCCATTTAACGTTGGGAATTTCGATGAGCACCTCGCGCATGGCACTCGCCTCGACATTGTTGAGCGCCGAGTCGAAGTCTTCCTTCGTGACCTTGAGCTCGAACAATATCTCGTCGGGAATGGGCTTGTCAAGTTCGATCTTTGGTAGTATCGATCGCAATGAATGCATGGCCGCTTCACGGGCCAACGCGGCGAGATCCGCGCCGACGAATCCGTGCGTGATGGATGCAATCTTGCGCAAATCGACAGTTTCATCGATCGGCATGGCTCGCGTGTGAATTTGCAGCACCTCGTAACGGCCATCGACATCGGGAACGGGAAGCTCGATTTCCCTGTCGAAGCGACCCGGGCGCCGCAAGGCCGGATCGATCGAATTCACCCGGTTCGTTGCCCCGATGATGATGACCTTCCCGCGGTCTTGCAGGCCATCCATCAAGGCGAGAAGCTGTGCCACGACCCTGCGCTCCACTTCGCCACCGACATCCTCGCGTTTCGGGGCTATTGAATCGATTTCATCGATAAACATGATGCTCGGCGCATTTTCTTGAGCTTGCTTGAAGATTTTTCGCAGCCTGCCCTCGGAAGCCCCGTAGAACTTGCTCATGATCTCGGGGCCGTTGATCGTGATGAAATAGGCATCTGATTCATTAGCAACAGCTTTGGCAAGTAATGTTTTCCCGCAACCTGTCGGGCCATAGAGTAACACGCCTTTCGGAGGATCGATACCTAGGCGGTCGAATAGCTCGGGATGCTTGAGGGGCAACTCGACCATCTCCCGCACCCGGACGATGACGTCCGACAAGCCACCGATGTCGTCATAATTGATGGCACCCTTCTTCACGTTCACGACACCTTCCTTCACCTCGACGTTCGTAGCCGGGGTGATCTGGACGATGCCTTCCTCGGGTGATGTTTCGATGACGACGAGCCGCAACTCGCCAAGTGTATACGATCGTTTCCTTCGATCGCCAAATTGCGTGAAGATATTTTGCAAGTTTTCCATCATATCGTCGTCCGATTCGATTTCGGGGCGATCGCTGGGGATCGTCATGTTTATGATGGAAATATTATCCCCCTTGACGACGGGGCGATTCATTAACGAGTCCCGGATCTTCCGGGGCTGGATGGCCACTTTCGTGTTGGTGGGTGCCACGACCACGCGCTTTGCAGGTTCCGGCCTTGCTTTCTTCACCTTCACGATCTCTCCCAAGCCAGTTCCTGCATTGAGTCGGACCAGTCCATCGATGCGGATGATCTGCTTGCCTTCGTCCTCGGAATTCGGGAAAAAAATGCATGCAGTCGATTTCTTTCCGACGATTTCGACGATTTCTCCAGCTTTAATGTTGAACCGGCGCGCAACGCGGATTCCCGCACTGCAAAGCCCGCGTCCAGCCGAGGCTTTATTGATCTCGCCGACCCGAAGGCTCATCTCGCCTGGTTTATCATCTTCGCTCATGTTTAAGACTCCAAGTAAAATAGTAAATATTGACAGCGGTCAAGGAACACGGACTTTAGAGCCTATCTGGGCATTTAAAGCAGGGGTCAAAACGGTTAAATCTGCCGTCGTTTCTTCTTCTATCCATGAAACCCCTCGAAATCACTCGCACCGATTACACGGTCGACGAAATGTGGACGTTCTACAAGAAAGAACACGACGGGCGGATGAAGGAGCGATACCAGGCCATCGCTATGATGTTGGAAGGTAAGAGTGCCCCCGAGGTGGCCGATGCACTCCATCTCAGCCGGAACACAACGTGGGAATGGGAGAACACGTACAACGATGCGGGGATCGATGGCTTGAAA
>JAUQYW010000444.1 GCA_030587525.1 Candidatus Sigynarchaeota archaeon
TTGTTATAAAATAACTCCACGTATTTGTGTATGATATGTTTATTAGTTCATAGATAAACGGATGATTCATATCCGGGTATTTTGTATTACCAACGGATGAACACAATTACAGAGCGATAATCATGGCAGATGTAAAAGGTTGGGAGTATCTCCTTGCAGAGATTTGCATTATCATGTGCCTCGTGTTTGCTATCTTCTATTTCAACAAAGCACGGAAAACCGAGGAAAATATGAAGACTTTAAAGCAGCTGAACATCGGACTCGGCATCTTGTTCTTATTTTTGTTCATATGCAGGGTCCTGGACAATCCGATAGGGACAATGCTCGATCCGGCGAGAAATGTCGACCTGTTTGGAATCGAACTTGGTAACCTGGATTTGCACAACATCTTCACGTTCTTCGATTACGACACGCCAATCATCGGGTCGATCATCATCATGGGGTATTTCACGAACATGTTCTTCTTGCTCGGCCTCGCCATTGCCACATTTTTTATGGAGCGTGCATTCATCCCGAAAGCGCATCACATCTTCTTCATCTTCCTCATAACATGCGCATTTGTCACGTTCTTGGCCGGTCCGATCACGGGGCAGATGATCGACATCTTCGACACCAACTGGGATGACCCCGTTGCGACCGTCTTCACGGTAATGGGGTTCCTCTCGTTTGCCGTCATCCCGATCATCTACTTCATCCTCGCGGGTAAAACCACGGGAGACTTGCGAAGGAATTCGTTGTTCCTCGCGTTTGGCTTCATCATGATCCTCGTCGACATGCACACGGTCGGGCACGCTTCCAGCGGTAACTGGTACCGGTCAGTTCCTTGCTTGCTCGGATTCCTCTTCGTCGGTCTCGGAAACGTTCAACGATAATCAAGCCAACACCAAAAATATATATTTATATTCTGAAAATTGGCGGGAATCACAATGTCGAAAAAAATGTCATCCGGCGGGAAACAGCTTCTCGTGATGCTCGTGCTCTCAGGCGCGTTCTTGTCAACTTTCTTGATCTACGGCGCCGCAACGAACCAGCTCTCGCTCTTGCGACCGAGATGGAATGTCCCCGTGTTTCGGCTGGTAAATGAAACCATAACGATTGAGGCGGAAACGAGCTTTCCAATTGCCCAAATCGATGATCTTTCCGCGACGATAACATCCCCGTTCGGCACATTCACGCTCACGATCCTTCAGAAATTCCTAACTCTTAATTCTATAACTGCGATCGCAAGTCTTCCAAGCAACGTGACCAAGGATGTCTTGTATGATCTTGAAATATCCGTGGGTGGGCTCCGAGACGTGCAAAGGCATGCCGTGAAGGTCTTGTCCGAGTACAAGTCCGAGTTCAAGATCATCGTGTGGGCAGACACCCAGGTTGGATATTCGCAAGATTATGAAGATGACTGGGAAAGGACCTACGATTTATATCGTGAAATGGTTCGACAAGCGAACCTGGTAAACCCCGAGTTCGTCGTGGTCCTTGGCGATATCACGGAAACGTCCCTTCCTTCGGAATTTCAATTTACCTATGAGGAATGCATGAAATTGAACGTTCCAGTCTACGTGGGTATTGGTAACCACGAATCATTTGACAGGGCAGAATTTAAGCGATGGTGCCAGTATCTCAATTTCACGTTCGATTATGGACCGGATTACCATTTCGCTTACATCGACACGGGGATGAACGTCGATGCCTTGCAATTCCAGTATTTTGACTGGCTTGCAGGAGATTTGCAAGCACATGACAGCACACCAGTCAAGATCGTCATGGGTCACACGACGGCATATCAATGCAATGACGAGTACATGACGCGGATTAACAAGAACTTCGAAAACTTGAATGTCGAGTTCATCGAATTATTGAACAACCACAGCGTTCCCGCGTATCTGTACGGCCACGATCACAAGGACAAGATCGACGACGGCAATTGCACGATCATCGAGTGGAATTCCACGACGACCAAGACCCGGTTCATCCAGACCATGGACGGTAGGGAACGCGGAGGGTACCGCGTGATAAGTTTCAAGAACAAGCACATGGCCAACGTCACGTCTCTAGTGAATGTTACGACAGGCGAGCGTGACCAAAGCAGAAGCCTCATCGTGTATCCGAAGTGGAATGACCATTCACTGCCCCCGTCGAACATGTCCTTCCTGGAAGCTCACGTGAACGCGTCGTCAGCGAATAATTACTCCGCGGAAGCTGTTGGATCGATCGATTGCAACGTCACGAACCGCTTTGGAACGGCAGGATCCGGACCCGATGCTCCAAGCTTGCAGTATTTTTATAACGTCACGGTTCGGTTCAACATCCTTTCATCAACTGACCCGTCGGCATTGTTCGATAGCCACGTGTTTCTATCGAACGGCACTGTAGAGTCATTGAATAGTAGAATGTTTAGCCAGGCCTTTAGAAGGACCGACACGTCGATAGCAACCTGGATGGTCGA
>JAUQYW010000447.1 GCA_030587525.1 Candidatus Sigynarchaeota archaeon
GAGACGTGGACCGGCACGAATTTCAAGGAAGGATGCATTCCGCCTTTCTCGTTTATTTATGGAGGACGGCCTTCCGAGCAATTCCTCGCCGGTTGGCAGTTCAAGCGTGAAAATTCCAGTTTAGACGAGCATCGCACGAAAATCATCTTCACGTATACTGATCCGGAGACAAAACTGGAAATCACGTGCGAATGCGTGTTCTTTCAAGGCGGGAACGCGGTGGAATGGGTCGTCCATTTCAAGAACTGCGACAAGACCGAATCGCTCTTGATCGAGGAAATTCGCGCGATCAATGTCACGATCATCGAAGTACCGCGTGGCGATTGCATCATGCATCGTCTTAATGGATCCAGAGCACAAATCGACGATTTCGCGCCAATCTCCGAAAATATTAACGCAGGATCGCCCATTTATTTGTTTCCAATCGGAGGCCGGTCGTCGAACACGATGGTGTTTCCAATCTTCAACATCGAGGAGAAAGGCGTCGGCGGCGTCATCACGGCGATCGGATGGTCGGGGCAATGGATGGCGAACATAAGCCGGGCGAATGATGGTATCCATCTGGAAGCAGGCTTAGAAGTTGCCAAGTTAAAACTCCATCCGGGCGAGCAAATCCGCACGCCTCGCATTCTCTTATTTCCATGGCAAGGCACCGAGCGAATCGATGGCCACAACCGGTTTCGGCGATTCTTGCTCGCGCATTACATTCCCAACAAGAACGGGCAACCGGCAATGGTGCCGTTATCATTCTACGGTTGCAAGGGAACGGTGTTTGGCGACGAGGCTAATTATTTCACCGAGGAAAATCAGATTGAATTTGCGGATCAAATGGCCCAGTTCGGGCCCGAGTGCCATTGGATCGACGCGGGCTGGTTTGTCGGGAAATGGCCGAATGGCGTCGGAAACTGGTTCATCCGAGAAGATGGTTTTCCCAATGGCTTTCGCCCGATCGTCGATCATGACCGCAAGATCGGCATCGATGATTTCATCGTGTGGTTCGAGCCAGAACGGGTTTATGACGGGACCTGGCTACACGAGAACCATCACGAATGGTTGTTCTCGCTTCCAAACAATCCTAATCACTTGTTCAACATGGGGAATGACGAGGCACGGGAATGGTTGATAGATCACGTTTCAAGCATGATCATGAAGGAGGGTATCACGATATATCGCAACGACTATAACATCGACCCTTGGGTGTTCTGGGAACGAGCCGATGAACCTGATCGCGAGGGAATGACCGAGATCCGGTGGGTTGAAGGCTTTTACAAGTATTGGGATGAATTGTTACGGCGAAACCCGGGCATCCGCATAGATAATTGCGCGAGCGGCGGCCGGCTCATCGACCTGGAAACCATCTCGCGATCGGTCGAGTTCTTGCGCACGGATTACAAGTATTTCGAGCCGATCGGCCAGCAGTGCCAGACCTATGGCTTGAGTTTCTTCTACCCTGCCGCGGGCACGAGCACGGACGCCCCGGACACTTACAAGTTCCTCAGCGCCATGACAACGGGCTTGCACTTGTACTGGTACAGCATTTTCACGCCAGCCTTCAAGAAGGAACTCGCGCATAAACTCATTGCGATATTCAAGCGCGTGCGCCTCTTGTATTACGGGGATTACTACCCGCTCACGGAGTACAGCACCAGCAACGACGCTTGGATGGTGTACCAGTTTCACCGCGACGATATGAAGCTGGGCATGGTCCTTGCCTTCCGCCGGGACAAGGCCCGCGACCCGTCGATTCGGGTCAAGCCAAAGGGGCTCGCTGCAAAAAAAACCTACAAGGTCGAGTTTGTTATCGAGCACGGTGAACGCAAGATGACCGGCGATAAGCTGAGCGCGGGCATCGACATTTCCGTCCCCGCAGCACCGGGTGCCGCGCTCATCATCTATTCGTGGACATAGAGCACGGTCGGGGCGATCGAAATGCTCGATATCGATAAATTCTTAGCTGCTAGTGTAAAAGATCTTGAAGGCATTTCTTGGTACGAAATCGTCAGCAAACTGGGCTTGCTGTCATTCAATGCTCAAGGGAACAAGCCGATGGAGCTCATTTCCACCATCGCTCATATCACGGAGAAAAGTACCGTTTTGGTTGTTGGATGCGGCGCCGGGGGTACCACCATGCACCTGGCAGAAGTAACGGGGGCAGAGGTGCACGGGATTGACATCTCTCCCGAATCGATCGCGATCGCCAAGGAGCTTGGTTCAAAATCATCCGCCCGTGATAAACTCCATTTCCAAATCGGCGACGCGCGCGATTTATCATTCCCCCCGAACACCTTTGATGCCGTGGTCACTGAATATATGGCGTTCTTCTTACAACCAGACACGTTTTGTAATTTTTTACTGGCATTGAAACCCGGTGGCAGCATTGCGATGGCAGAATTGATGAAAGACCCCAACGTGGATGCCAAGGCAAATGCGAGAATCTTGGCCACCGAAGAAACATATTCTGAATTGCTAGGTTACAAATTTCATATTCCCTTGAGCTCTGAGTACGTCGACTGGTTGACACGAGCCGGTTTCAAGCAAGTTAACATCGAAACGAAAATCTCTCCACCCAGTTTTCGCGAAAGGCTTGACAGCGTGGGCGGCTGGAAAAATCTCTTCAAAATTATAAAAGTCACGCTCAAATTGATGAGGGCGAGCAAGGACCTCAGGAAAAAGTTTATGCAAATGGGACGCGTGAAGCGCGTGATCTCCCAGCAACGTTCCACTGCAAAATACATATTTCAAGCGATATTGGTCGGTCAAAGGCCGCTTTCTTAGATCAAACCACGGGTGATGATTCGGACCGAAAAGCAACAAGTGGTTACTATCACTTCCCTTATTTTTTTGTAACGGAGCTTTTTCGTCTTCTGGAAGGAGATGATGAGATTACTCTCGCGACACGCTCACGAGCGTGGATGAAGGCGGGTCGATGTACTGATCCTTGTTCCGCAATACCATTCTTTTTCAGCGATTTCCGAAAAGGTCTGGACCATATCCGGCGCAGTACCAATGAAGATAGAAGTGGAGCCATTCCGAGCAGGGCAAGATGAGCTTGTCTGTGCAGTGCATAATGCTGCTTTTAGGTACTGGATAGAGAAATGTGGTCCTCTGTATGGCTATCATGCGATGAAACCGGCCGAGATCGCGGGCTGGACCAAGGCCAAAGCGGATCTCGAAGGAAACATATGGGTTGCGTATCTCGACGGGAAACCCGCGGGATATGCTTGTTGCCAGATGGAAGCCGAGCAAGATCGCACCACGGCGGTGCGCTTTACCGAAACAAAGGAAGGCCCCGGGCAAAGCAAGATTGCAGTCCTCCCCGAATACAGGAGAAAGGGCGTCGCTTCTGCTCTGGTTAATCACGCGATGAAGGATTACGCTCGTCGCGGCGCGACCAGGGCGATCATGGTTGCGTATAGCGACAATCACGACGCATCTCGCCTTGCAGAATCCCTTGGATTCAAGAAAGAAGATCAGTTCGCAGTTATAGGCGTTCTTGATTTGCAGCGGCCACTACCTCCAATCCAGCCAAACCCGGAAGTAAATGTTAGGAAGTTGGAGCAATACGACCTCGAAGCGATAACAACGATCATTCGTGAATGTCGCCCGGATCTTCACGAGAGTTTCTCCATGTTTGAACAAATCAAGGATTTCTACACACGGCCAGACCCGTGGGCGGAGATATCGCTGGTTGCCGAATACTGCGGTGATGTCGTCGGAATCATGGATTTCACGAGTGAGGGATTGATAGGCATTGGCGGCGTTTTACCCCGGGTTCAAAAGCTCGGCATTGGCTCTACATTGTTCCATCGCTTGCTCGCGATGATGCAAGCACGGGGAAAAAAAATGGCACTTGTTGACACGGGAAGCATCTATCCCGATGCGATACGGATGTACGAGCGATTTGGCTTCGACACCTCCCGCCAGCAATGGGATTGGACGAGAAGGCTGTGAAGCACAGACTTAGGTGGTTTTCCAGTTGATCAAGTCGTCGCTCCATGCGAGGCCCAGGGCCGCGTGGTGGGGTTGCCGGCGCTCGGCATGGAATGCCATCAGCCACTTGCCCGTCTCCTTGCGCGCGTCGATGACGGAGGGAGCCGTGGGTGCACTTTTGGCCCATGGGAACTTTGGGAAGTTCAAGTATCGTTCGAACTTCCAGTGGAAAATGTCTGTGGAGCGGGCAAGGCCAATGCCCCGCTTGTTGTAGCAAGGGGAGAAATACATGAAGAGTTCGTCATCGACCTCCAAGATGCAGGCATTCTCGATGGTCGTGTGATCCGGCGTCTCGGTAGGCGAGAGGATGGGCCGGTCGGGGCTCGCTTCCTCCCAGGCCTGCAAGTCCTCGGAAACCAGGAGCCCGAGTTGCCCGCTGGTCTTATAAAAGCACCAGTACTTGCCATCGCGGGGAAAAATGAAGGGATCGATTTGGCGGTGTTCTTTTGCCCAACGTGCGCGGCTCCCGTCCCGTGCAATCACTTTCGGAAAGTTCCAGTGCACGAGGTCACCGCTCTCGCTGGTCCAGAGGCGACAAGCATCGCTGCCCCACCAGTGGAACCGATCTATGGGATAGGTCTGGACGCAGAGCACCCACTTGTCCCCGGCCCGTATGACGTTGCCGGGACTCGAGAATCCCATCTTAGCATCCCATAACCGCTGCGGTGCTGACCAGTGAATGAGATCCTTGCTCGTGATCAAGTCCGTGTAGAATTGGTATTGAAACCACTCTGGATATTCCACGGCGCAATGGTACAAGTAAAACGTGCCGCCGTGGTAAAAGAGTGCCACGTCGCGCTCTTGAATCCCGCTGCGATCCCGATCAAGAATCGGATTTTGAAGATGGTTCCATGCAATCTCCATATTATACTCCCTCTATATTATTCACTGGTTGGTGGATTCCGGGCTGGGTAATGGGACTTGTTCTTTTTTCTTCAATGTTTCTGGCACGCGCATGAAAAACGGTATGCTTGCCCAGAAGATCACGCTTGTCGCGATGAATATGCCCAGGATGCCGAAATAATTCGCGATCGCTCCCGAGAGCAGCGATCCTAAAGCACTACCGATGGCACTGCCGACGTTCATGATGCCGGCAAACCGTCCCCTCGCCTCCTTGGGCAATATGTCTTGCACCCACGAATCTGTCGCAACGACCGCGCCCAGGAAAAAGGGCATCAGCACGCTGAAACCTGCAATGAGCAGCGCGTAGTTTGCTCCAGAAAACGCAATGATCAGGCCCCCGATCGGTGCAATGGTAATTCCTATCAAGCAAATCTTCTTCCGGCCGACCTTGTCGACGCCTCGACCCAGCACAAGGAAGCCGACCCCAACGCACCCTCCGACGATTGGCACCGCCACGAGCATCTCGGTGAGGCCGAAGCCAGAGAAAGTCGATTCGAGGAGGGATAAAAGGTACGGCGTGAACGTGCTGTCTGCAGCTACCATGAAGATCATCGGGACAAAGATCTCGACGAAGTCCTTGTTCCGCGCAAATTCGTGTCGGTCGAACAATTTTTTCAAATCATCAGTCCAGCGCCGCGGTGGCTCGATCACCTCCGGCTCCTTGACGAGCACGGCGACGATCAGTCCTGCCGTGCTCAAGGCGACCGCACCCAGCACGAAAAAATCGACGTGTATTTCCCGCGGGAATATGGTCTGGCCCGGAAACAAGATGAGAGCCGGGATCCACACGATCATGCTCCCGACGTTCGACATCAAGTTGATGAGCGTGTTGACGCGCCCCCTTTTCTCCGTCGGGATCAAGTCGACCGACAATGCCTTGCCACCGCGAAACACGCTGATCGTGACGGGAACGAGAAATGCCCCGAATAAAAAAATCCACGTGGCATCGATGCTCGTCCCGACCAGCAATAGCAGGAGAGCGGTCAGCAACGCACCGGTCAGTATAAGGGGCACGCGCCTGCCCTTCTTGGTGCGTAAATTGTCCGATATCGTGCCAAATATCAAGATGAATGTCACGCCGACGATTGCAGCAATTGCACGAATGATGCCAATTATCAAGAAATCAAGTTTCACGATGTACTTGTAATACGAGACGAACCAGTTCGATTCGATCTCGTTGAAGGCCATCGACCCGATCGTGAGGATGCAGAGGGCAAGCACCCACCGGGCGATGCGTGGCCGGTAATCTTTAGCAACCGGGTCAGATTTCATAGTGGTCAATTCATTTATTTGCATATTAAGGTTCTAATTAATAGGATTGTCTAAAACCAGGAGTCAGCATAACAAATAATGATGTCATCATGGCCGCTGGGGAAAAGATGCCGGGTCAAAAGAAGCGCAAGAGGGAATATATCGCGGGGCTTGCCCAGCTCAATTTCACCATCGAATTTGATTGGAGCAAGGAAGAAGCAAAGGCCATGTATGACACGGCAGTTCCAAAAGTGGAGAAGGACACCATCCTCTACGAGGACTGCATCGCCGGCATGAATAAAATGCCTGAGGAATCTGTTGATCTGATAATCGCTGACCCTCCCTTTGGCATCGAGTTTTCAGGAAAAGGGAGCCAGTATAACAGGAAACCGGACCTGGTCGAAGAAGGTTACGTGGAAATCGGCGAGGAATATAGCACCTTCACGGAGAAATGGGTCAAGTGCCTTTCACGGATAATGAAACCGGCAGCATCAGCCTATCTCCTGTCTGGCTGGACCAACTTGAACGATTTGTTGAATGCAATCAAGCAAACCAACTTGATCCTGGTCAACCACATCATCTGGAAGTATCAATTCGGGGTGTTCACGAAGCGAAAGTTCGTTTCATCGCACTATCATGTCCTCTTCCTGGTGAAGAATGAAAATGATTATTTCTTCAATAAATGTGAACAATATGCGGAAGACGTGTGGATAATACCCCGGAATTATATGCCCGGGCAGAAGAAGAATGGAACCAAGCTGCCCGAGGACCTGATTATCAAGTGCATCAATTTTTCGTCAAGACCAGGCGATATCATCTTCGACCCCTTCATGGGCAATGCCACGACCGCCGTCTGCGCGAAAGGCTTGTACCGGCACTATCACGGATTCGAGTTGAATGAAAAAATGAAGGGAATACACGAGGAAAATCTGGGTTCCGTCAAAGCTGGAGCTTTCTACAAGCCATTGAAGGAATATCTGCCGTCCGTTGAAGAATTGGTCGAGAAATATCCGCACTTGAAAAAGCTCGTGCAAAAGGGTGCAACAAATACAAAGAAAGATGCTACTGCGCTAGATTCGTTCCTCCAAAAATGATAAGGTGAATTCTGATGTCGTCCAACACGCAAGATGCATTCAAGTCCCGCCTCGAAGCTCTCTTCCCCGGGTATCAACAAAAAGAACACCTGAATGATGAAGGCTTGAACGTCTATGTCATCCATCACGAACATACAACTGAAACAAACCCTTGTTACGCGTACGGTTATCAAATCGGTGAAGATATCAGCCACAGGTTCAATACTACTTTGCTTGTGCTGCCCGCGGATAATTCGCAGTCAAAAACGCCAGGCTATGTCACTGTCCATATTGACGGCTATACTACGATTTCCGAACGATACGACCAGCACTCCGTCTCGGTCACTTGCGAGATCGAAAACGGCAAGCCCGTGACCATCGAGGACCACTATTATTACGAAAAATACGGGGGACAATCCCGGGACACGAAAAATCCACTCGATGCCGTGCTGTTGTATTTTCAAGAGCACATGGGATATACATCCTTGTCTGAGAAATCACTCGTGGCCTGGTTCTCCAAGATGCGGTCCCATTTCTCTTATTAAATACACGTGACACTTTGCTGGATCATCCTTGTAAAGCCTTCAAAAAATTGGAATTAAAAAATCACGGGAGAGCCTTTTCGACCGAGAACTTTCTACGGCGGCGTATACACGTCTCGTGGACTCCTACCACCGAGATTCCCGCGATCAAGGCCACCAGGTAAAACCATGTCCAGTTAACAGACAGGAACAAATCCCGTGCGAGGTCGGTGTTCCCGTTCGAGACATCCGGGAAATATCGAATTGAGAACGGGGCTTCCGAGCCAGGGCCATTCACCGTGGCATTCAACTGATCGAAGAACGATGCATCGAACGTTTCGTTGATGCCAAGGATATCCTGTTCCGGGTATGAATGAAACGGGAAAAATGAAATCCACGTGCAGTTAAATGCCTTGGCAATCATCGCTTGCCGGGCAATCACATCGAATCCTGTCGCAACTTGTTGGGTGCCGTTCACGAATTGGGTGCCCGTGTAATTGCCGATGAACATGCTCCCCAACGTACCCATGCAACCGAGCAGTACGCCGATGCGCCCAGGATAGCCGGCACGCTCGAGCGTTGCTTGGAGCCTTTTACACTGGTAGTACAAGGCGTAGTGGGCGCAATCCGGCGGGAATCGATGCTGGTTGTACAGCATGGGGAGGAACTCGTCGAACGGCAGCGTGTTTATGTTGTTCATGGCAAAAGTGTCCATATCCCAGTCATTATCGAGCCCATCATTTATCAGTAAATCCCCATATGTCGTGGTGAATAGAATATGATCGACGCCATACGTCTTGTTCATGTCACTCGCGAAGGCCGACCAGGTCGCGTTAGTTTGCTCGTAATATCGAAGCCGGTGGAAGAATGCGAGGTAATTTTCCCGTGCTTGCATGTTCCGCTCGTAATCACGTTGTTCTTGGAAGGACTGGTTCAATGCGCCTCCCACGGGTAACTCACGGCGATCCATCCCTTCCTGGTCCGTGTGGAAGCCGACCACGTTGGTCAAGTTTGCTTCCACGATGACCTCTGCCGTGAGCCACGCGTTGAACAGCATGGCACTAACGCCCCAATACCCCGTGGTGACGGAATAATCCGTGGGAAGACTGCACGGGATGGCATGAAGCGCGCAGAGAAACGTGATGTTCGTGGCATTGACCTTCCACGGGTTGAACTGAGCGATGATCCCGTCACGAATGCCTTTATACTCTTGCGTTTGCTTGTAATTCGTGAGGTTCATCCACCACATGTACGGGTCTTGCGTGTAGTCGGCATACGTGATGAAATCCGCGACGCCCGTGATGATGCGGACCCCGAGGGCATTCAACGACTCGCGCAAGCTCTGGTTGTACAGCGCGTAGTCCGACGGGCCATAAAATTGGAATTTTGTCTGGTAATTGCCAGGGTGGAGCGTGACCGACGCGGTGGGCGAGATGAACCAGTTGTTAACGAAAGCCGCGGTGAGGAACCCGCTTCCAGCAATGAGAAATATGAAACTGAAATGAACCACCTTGTATTTTTTGAAAAGCTTCGAGTTCTTGCTTGTCGCGGAGCGAATATTTTCCTTGATCGTGGCGTGACGAGCGGCACCCGTCAATCCCTGTCGCACCTTCCACTGCCGCACCCCGACGAATATTATATGAAGGAGGGAAAATGCGACGCCGATGAGAAGGAGAACGCCATATATCGATTGCACCACGCCGAAGAATTGCCACGCGCCGAACACGCGATTGAGCCTAATGTACGGCGTGTAGATCATCTCTCCGATCACATACACGGCAACGGGCGCCAGCACGACGATGCTAACCCGATGATTACTCAAGAAATAGCCGTACGCCGATGCCGAGACTAGTAAAATACCGAGAACGAGTTGATACCACGGCTCGACCGTGAAAATGCCGGGATAACCCCACATCATGCTCGCAAGACCGAAGCACCACGTGCCACCGAGGATGGCGCTCGCCACGCTGTACACGCGCATCACGAACGTCGTGATCTCGCTGCCAATTCCAGGACGTTTTCTCATGTTTCACTTGAAGCAAGGCAAGGCATTAAATCGCATATGCAATTTCTTGAAGGTCGAAAAATTAAGGATCGTTCAAAGCAAGCTTGCAATCAACTAGTCGAAGGGATGGTGACGGTTTCCTTGCCAGTCACGTCGACTTTTTTCACGATCTCGTTTCCTTGATCGTCAAGGTACACCCGCCCGGATTGCACGAGTGATGCAAAGAGATCCTTGCGCTGTTTGGGGTCCGCCACGCAGATCAGCGAGCAAAAGCCGCACCGTGGATTCGTTTCCTCAAGGGGTCGCAGTGCAACGTTGCCACTCTTTCCCGTACACATGAACGAGTTCTTTATCCTCAAATAGAAATGCCGGTGCGCGCGTCGCGTTTTCGGGGAGAATAACAGATTCCAAAATATCTTGATCTTGGTCACCCGCTTCCGCATTTCAGCTTCGGGAATGTCCGCCACGCAAACAGCGCCTGGACTCCAGGTGCTCCATTTCTTGTCCTTAGACAAGCCGGTGAAACCCGCACAACCGAATCCGCAGCGCATGATCGTGTGCCGCTTGGAAGGTACTTGTGGAATGCCGCCGATGATGACGGGCGGTCCTGTTTCATCCATCGAGAAAAAGCCCGTCGTGCAAGCCTGGACGCAGAGCTTGCATTTGTTGCATTGATTTTTTTCGGCCATCGGATCCGCATCAAACGGAGCCGTCGTGAGCACTCCCCCGAGGAACACCGCCCCGCCATGCTCCTTCGTCACGACGTTGCCAGACCAGCCGAGTTGCCCCAGGCCGGCGGCGACTGCGCCGTACCGGAGTGAAAAATCGGGGTACGCTATGTCTATCGAAAACAGCGTGTTGTAGCTCACACTTTTTCCTGGTTTATTTCCTCTATAGCGTGCGTTAGGTACCACGGGAAATGCCTTGTACGTGGTATTCGCCTCGATGAGCCGGGCGATCTCCTGGGCAGTCTTCCAGGCGGTCGTGTACGCGAAATATTGATATTGTTTGATGCTGGTGCGCTCAACCTTGGTAAAATACGCCTTCAATGCTTCGATCGGCGCCGCATATGCCCAGATGATGCAGCTTTGCGCGCCGGGAAGGCAATAGTCCATGTTGCCGGAAGGTGGCGCTTGAGCAAGGCGATTGCGGCTGCCAAATCCGACCAGCGAGGCTCCCATGCCCAGCACGGTCTTCTTTATCTCGTTTTTCAGCTCCGGCAAGTCCATGATGCATTCCTCGCGGCGCCCAGTACATAAGAATTTCCCGATGAAATTACCTGGTCCCGGATTCGTGCTTCTGCCACGCGAACGAGGCCAAGAGGATCGCGCTCGTTATCGCGGCAACCACGAAGGCTAGGAGAAACGGGAGCGCCGAATTGAACACGCCCACGATGCTCGAAAGAAGGCCTGAGAAAAGGATTCCGATACCAACCGCGGCCTCGTACGCGCCAGCTTTGGTTCCTTTTTCCGTGCTCGTGAGCTCCATGGTCAAGATCATGCCGATCGCGAACGTGTAGCCGGAAAAAGCTCCGTAGGCGGCACATGCAAAGAGTAAGACGTCGGGGTTTGGAACAGCGAAAATGATGAACATTGCCACGGCCATTCCCGCGGGCGCGCCGAGCATGAACTTGAGCTTCGTCGCGGGTTCCAAGCGTCCCGTGTGGTAGAACGTGGCCGTGCGGCCGATGCCGAGGCCGAAGGTGATAATGCCGGTCACAAGCGCCAGGTCAAAGCCCGGGAAAAAAAGGCTGGTAGTGGTGCTGAGGTATTGAACGCCGTATGCCGGAAATATCGTGAACATGATCTGGTTGTCGAACGCGAACACGAGTGGCAAGATAAACACGGCGAGTTTCGTGAATACCACGTTCCTCCTTGACTTGCCCTGGATCATGGGCTTCATCTCCGGCCGCTCGGTTGCACGAGCCGAGCGTTCCTTTTCGAGCAGCCGTGCAAGATCTGCTGGACCCAGGATGTAAAAATATGCCACGCACGCGATCACCCCGGCGAGGCACATGAGAAACGCGAACGCGACGAGATAGTTAAAAATCGCCGAGTATATCCCGCCAAGTAATGGACCACTCGCGAGCCCGATCGACCACGCGATCATGAAGCGGCTCAGCACCCGGGCGTGCGTCGCCTGGCCGAGGGGCTCGCTGGTTTCCGACATGAACGCGCCGAGGACGGGGAAGAAAAAAGCGAAGAAAAAGGCACATGCCGCGTAGCTCAAGAACAAGTGAAATGGGTGGGTGGCAAAGAGAATCGTGAACAAATTAACCAAGGCGAAGCCGGTCATGCCGATGATGATGGCTTTTTTGCGGCCAATGCGATCCGAGAGCCTTCCGAGCAAAAACGGAGCCCAGCAGTAGGTCACACCGTAACCCATGGACACGATGCCGACCCAGAACGACTTTTCGGCGGCTGACATCCCTGCTGCTGTCGTCAAGATGTCCGTATACAGCGAAATCGCGAAACTCACGAGGCCGACCGACACGTCGCCAAGAAACGACAACAAGTACGACACGTGGACGGCGCGCTTCCAGCCGGTGCTTGCGCGGGATTCAATTGCCATGGGTGAACCAACCATCCGCGCAAAATAAGGCTTCGAGGAACTCTCACGGTAAAGATCGGGATTGAAACCACGTTGAGCATCTTGCCGGTGCTGCGAAAAATGGACAAGGTGGGCCAACCCTTGCTCGGCAAGCTATTATCCTTTATCGATGACTTGGCCAAGGTCGATCCCGCGAAAAGCCAGCAAGGGAAGGAGCCAGGGTACGTGGTCACGGCGTGAAGCATACTTCCTTATTTGTTAAAAAAAATGACTGGACCGGTTTGGACGATCAACCGAAACGCGTGCGATACCGGTGGAAATAAAAGCATTTAATGTACGTCTATGCGTGTCGTGGCTAAATTGTTTAAATAGATGGTATGTCGAAGTTGACACGTCGTGCACGAGCTGGAACCCGTCGAATTGCCAGCCAGTATGCCGATCGCGGCGATTTTCATCGCGAGGGGTGATAACTATGTCCAAGCCTTCCGTCTTGAAGAAGTTTTACGTGAACCAGAACCGGGGTTGCTTTTCCATGCCCAAGTGGTCATTGAACCCGTACGGGCACGCTTGCGCCTTCCGCTGCGTGTATTGTTATGCCGACCCGGAAGAAGAGATCCTGCCGCAGCTGGACCCCGGCCAGCTGGAAATCGAGCTCCCGAACGCCGAGTTCTTGCCGGTGCGGCTCGGGACCTATTCTGATCCATACCCGCCGGTCGAAGCGGAGCTTTGCATCACGCGCCGGTGCCTGGAAATCATCAGCCGTCTGGGGCGGCCCATCGAGGTCGTGACGAAGTCCGAACTCGTGGCGCGCGACGCGGAACTACTTGGCAAGGCCGTCGTCGAAATCTCGATAAACACCCTCGACACAAGCATTTCAACGAAATTCGAGCCGGGCGCCCCGCCACCCGAGCGGCGGCTTGCCGCGATCAGGGCATTGACCGGGAAGGGCGTCCACGTCGTGGCCCGCATCGACCCGATCATCCCGCTGCATTGCAACGAGGAAAATGTATCGGCATTACTTGAAGCGCTCGCGCACGCTGGTGTCGGCCACGTGATCGCCAAGTTCCTCCAGCTCACGAGCGGCAATTTCGACCGGATCAAGGCGATCGACCCCGCGCTCGCAGATTTGTACCAGCAGCACGGTGTCTTGCAAGGGCGATACCGCTATCTGCCGCGAGAAATGCGGGAAGGCCTCATGACGTTCTTGCGGAAGAAGTGCGACGATGCTGGGGTGAAAATGTCGGTGTGCCGCGAGCCAGACTTGTGCTTCCTTTCATCGGCCCCTTGCGATGTCCACTTGAAGGCACTCATGCGGGAGCATGGAGAATCGAGCGAATCCCCAAAAACGTGAACAGAACTCGGAATAAAAGCCATAATCTTTTATATATTTAACGTATTCGGGTTCTTCCACGCATCCGGCGCGAAATATCCCGCGAACAGTGGCCAGTTCAACGATTCCCGCGCGATCCAGAGGATGAAGGGCCGCGTGATGCAATACATCATCGTGGGCGGTGGATATCCGGTGATGCTCATCTTGAAGGATGCGGCGCTTTTCACCCGGAGTCCCAGTTCATTCATGCGCACCCTCGTTTGCTGGAGCGCGTGGTCGATCTTGTACGGAGTTGTTTTCGTCGCATCTCCGCCGGTTACTTGCAATCCCACGAGGAAATCCAAGGCAGTCGTTTCATCAAACGCTACCATGGGAAATGAAAAATCCGTGAATTCGGTTTGCACGGGCACTGCCGTGGTTTGCCACGACGCGACCTGTCGCAACAAATCGAAACCACTGGCGTGGGTCTCCGGAGCCAGGGTTATGAACACCTTATCGGGGGTTTTCGTGAGGATCTGGATGATAGGGCTGGGATGCTGGGGGTTGTGGAAAACACGGACTGCTTTGGCAGGCATTTTAACTGCCGGGAAGGTGTTTTGCCAGCTCCTGGACCTGACTATCCGCTTGAATACCATCTGGCTGGTTGAATAATCAGGCCCGGCAGGGCAATCAGCGTGTTCTTCTACGCTATGATAGACCCGATAAATTTCCGGGGCCCCGCGTTCTATTAGCGTTATCGTCCCTGCATCGTACCAGGATTCAAGGAGATCCATGACCGCGGCGGTTGAGATGGCGAGAGGATCTTGAGTTGGATCTAGCTTTATATCGAAATGGTGCTGTTCGAGAAATATATTGACCGAATCAACTCCTGTGTCGGCGATCCCATCGATCTCGGGAATCTTGTCAAGATGCGGGCTGATAGCGTCATAAAAATCGTTGATGAAGTCCGATTGGATCTTGGAAATGGGAATAAAGGCCAACGGGGCACCCAATTTTCGATCGATGGCCTGGAGACCGGCAGCGGTCGGATACGCCGTGACCGAAAAAGATTTCATGAAGGAAATGATCGTGCTCACGTTCTTAAACGTCTCCCTTCTTGCACGCCGCGCTCTCGGAGCGAAATAATGAGAACGAGGATGGTGGTGAATGCATCCCTTGAACAAGACGACACATGAAACAAAATGTAGAAGAAAGTTGATACCTTGTTTTTTTAAGCATATACCGTATTTTTTCTATTATGAGGATTCTTCGATGCCTTCATCGCAAGCAACTCAACAAATTTTCCCTTAATCTTGCTAACCAGCATCTTTTTATAATGAATAATGATTACTATAGTTCGATTCGGTTGTAATGTGAAGTGGCCGAATCGATTGCATAATTTGTAAAACGTAAAAGGTGCTTGAAAATATGCCAGATAAGAAGGAAGTAAAAGAATCTAGTTGGCTTTTGAATCTCTTTATGCTCATCGTCGGTGCGATCTCCATCATGCTGGACGTGACTGCGAGAATATTCCTTTATTTTGGGCAGCCCTCCTGGTGGCCTTTCACGGGGCCTGCAACGGCGGTATTCTCATGGCTGGTAGGCGGAACGATAATCGGCGTGTGGATGTTCATCGGAGCGCTCGGTCTTTGGAAAGAGAAAGCTTGGGCCCTCGGAGTCGCCTTCGTGTGCTTCACGCTCATCCTGGGCAACGGATTGATAGGTGTTATCTCAGCGATCATCGCCGAACCAATTAATTTCTGGATGTTCTGGGCGGATTACGTTGCACTCATTATGGTCGTGTTCTCGGCGGTTGGGTTCATCTACTTGCTCATCACCCGGAATCGCTATCATTAAGAAAAACCAGAACCATAATGTCTTTTTTATTCCTATTTTTTTCCAAGAGCGCCAAGGCTTGAGCTTTAGCAGATATGGCTAAGCCATCTTATTATAGATAAAATGCTTGCTAGAACGAGCATTGCACGACCACGGGATAATGGTCCGAGTAGGTCTGGTTGTTGGCCCGGACATCCTTTGGAACCGTCGCGCTGGACACGTTGATGCCGGGCGAGCAGAAGACGAAGTCGATGCGACTGCTCGTGCCCGGTGCAGTCCAATTGTTAAACGAGGTATCCCACGGGTAGCTGTCGCCGTACGCCAAGCGATACGAGTCCTTCATGGGCTTGGCCGTGAAATTCTCGAAGATGGCATATCCCTGGCTGGTATTTCGCATGTTGAAATCCCCCATGGCGAACGTCGGCAGGTCACCGGTATGCTGGGTAATACGATCGCAGATGAGCGTCGACGCGAGCGCGCTGAAATTCACCCCGAATCCGTAATGCGTGCAAAAGACGCAGAATTGCGCGCCAGTGGCCAGCACCTCGAATCGAGCCCACGTGCAGATGCGGTAATTACTGGGGTCCCAAGACTTGCTCGGAACCAGCGTGCAATCCGATAGCCAGAACGTGTCCCCGTCAACGAGCCTGAGCTTGCCCGTGTTGAAAATGATCGCGGCGTGTTCGCCGTAATGTACGCCGTCGTCCCTGCCGTGTCCCGTGAATTGGTACCGTGCCGATGCCATGCCCGAGAGCAAGTCCGCAAGCTGGAACAAGTAGGCTTCTTGAACCCCGATAACATCAGCGTCCATGCCATCGAGGTACGACGCGACGTCGGCCTTCCGGTTGATCCAGTTATTCGCGGGATTGAGCTCGGAGGCGATGCCGTTCCGGATGTTGTAGGTCACGATTTTTAGAGATGTCTCGATCGAAGAAGGCGCGGGTATAGGAAGGTAAGTCTTGCCAAACGTGGCAACTATCAAGGTCGAGCCGAGCAAAACAGGTATGGCGATTGCTACTACCCCTAAGATTTTCTTGCCCCGGCTGGTTGCACGAGGCGTTCCCAAGTATTTGGACAGAAGCGGCAGTGATCCCACGAGGAAAGCCGCGATGCCAAAGGCTGCACCCGCTATGGTGCTCCATCCGATCGTCGCGTATTTCGCAAGGGTGGCAAGCAAGATGCCCGCAACGGGAACGAGTACAACTATTACACATAGGAAGAATGCGAAAAAGAGGATCCCGAATCTCGTTAGTTTATGTATGACCTGTTTCTGAGGGTTCCTAGGTGCAACACGCGCATCTGCGCGGAGGTGTCTTGCTGCTTTCAAGATGATATACAGGACAATCGCGACGCATCCAGGAATGCACAAGATGCCGATAGCGGCAGCACAAGCGGTGGTGCCGAGTACCTCCCGGGTTATACTGTTGCCGCGTGAATGGTAGCCGTGGATTCCCATGGCAAGCAAGTACAGCGCGATGGCTGCCGCGAGGAAGATCAGCGGCCAAATGAGGCCTTGATAGCCGGCCGGGAACAGAAATTCGAAGAAGTCATCGGATAGCCGCGGGTTGATCCCGCCACAGATGCCAAGCATAGATCAAGGAACGAAGACTATCCTTTTTTTAATTCTGGTTGTGAAGTAGATTTAATGGTGGTAGTGCTCATGCACGCATTTTTCGAACTTCTCGGTGGATTTTTGGTTTATCCTTCGCTGCAAAGCAAAAAGTTTATGGAATTGCCCCTTTCGCGGAAGGATTTCCTTCGCCTCAACTTGCTCGTTCAATTCCTTTCTGCCATGCTCGGGGTCGTGGTTATGTTCATGCTTTTTTACCCGGACCTTCAGATGTACACTGAAGCTGTCCACGACGGGCTTAACTTGTTTATTATCCCGCTCGGTAATCCCGTGCTCTTGTTGATTGCATTCGCTGGTGGTTATTTGGTCTTATTTATTATCAATTTCACGTGCATCGGCAGTATCAATTACTGGATTTCACGAAGGCTGTTATCGCATGACACGGAAGGGAGACGTTTCTCGTACAAGAACTTTATGGCTGCCCACGGATTTGCCCAGCTGCCTCTTGGCTTGTTTTGCGTGTTCAACATCTTCTGGATCTATTTCTTCGAGCGTGCTAACATCGTCAAGATTTTTTTCCCATTCGTCGACCTTTCGGAACCCGTTATTGTCTACTTTTGCGTTCTCGCGTTTTTCCTGGCATGGAAATGGCATGTTCAAGCACGGGTTTTGGAATCCATCGGTCTTGGAACGGCCAAGCGTGCCTTTCTAATAGGGCTTGAAATCTTGTTCCTTTCCTGTTGCATCATCTTCATCGCTGTTATAGGCAATCTCGCGGTTGCTATATTCTCGTGAGGCGCGTGCAAAAATGGACAAAAAAACCGGTAAAAAGGGTGGTGCAAGGGGATCATCAATAGCACGAGCTCGGGCAGGAGCCATCGTGTTTGCGATATTGATCGCGTCGCTTTCGTTCCTGATCGCGTCTCCCTTCGTGCCGAACGTCGGGGGCGAGGCCCTCGAAGCAACGTGCGTTGCAGAAGCAGAGGAACGCATCCAACAGCTTCGCACGGGGCCTTTCCGGATTCACGTGTCATACTCCAACAACGGCAGCGATTATCAAGGCAAGAACGTGGATTTTAACTTGACCCAGCACGCGTTCAACTTCGGTGCCATGTTTTTTCATTATGACCTTTCAGATCCCACGAATGACGTGTATGCTGGATTATGGAAGGATGTTTTCAACTTTGCAGTTCTACCCTTTTATTACACGAGCTGGGAGACTCCGGATTATTACCCCGAGGAGTCTCGCGTGAATGATACCATCCGCTTCTGCGAGGAGCACAACATCACGATGAAGGGTCATTGCTTGATGTGGAACCATCTTGCTGGCATTCCGAACTGGCTCGATCCCATCGCGAATCACACCCGCGAAGAGATCGTCGCCGATTTCGAGGACCATATCACATCGCTCGTGGGAAAATACAAAGGCAATATCTCATATTGGGATGTTACCAACGAGGTCGTGCATCGTGGCGTGTTCAAGGACTTGGATCCCGTGGAGTTCACGCGCCAATGTTTCTCGTGGGCGAGAGCCGCAAATCCACAAGCCACGCTGATCTTCAACGAGTATGCAATAGCCGGCCACGAGTTCGGAAACGGGGATGTTGCCCGGTTTTGCTCCGCATTGAATGAACACGGCGTCACTTACGATGCGATCGGCGACCAGGTCCATCTCATGGATTCCGACTGGATTCCAATGTACGAGATCCAGGCCTCGTTAGATGGTTTTACCAGGCTGGGAAAGCGCATGCACATCACCGAGATCATGGTTCCTTCCACGCCGGTACCGATCACGAACTCGTGGAAAAAAGGACTCTGGAGCGAGGAAAATCAAGCAGAATACCTGCGCCGCTTGTACACGGTATGCTTCGCGCACCCATCCATCGATGTCATCAATTATTGGGGCTTCGAAGAACCGTCCCATCACACCGGCTATGGACTCGTGAACCACAACCTTTCTCCAAAGCAATCCTACGTCGTGTTGAAAGAACTCATCAAGAACACGTGGACCACGAGGGGAACTGCCCTTACCAACACGAGTGGATGGATAAATTTCACGGGATTTTTCGGCAATTATAACGTCACGATTGGTGGCAAGATCTTTCAAGTGAACACGAGCCCGGGTGCTGCTAATGAATTTCTCTTGGAGGTGTAATAGGTGGTTCCTCTGCGAATTTTCAGGGATTATTTTTGATAATAAAAAAGAGTTCTAACCAAGTGCTCATGTTTGGTGGTTATCCCTTCTAATATTCGCGTTATGATCTTTAACATAGAGATAATATCGAAAAGATGGGTGAAGAGGCAACAAGTATGACTCCGGTTACTTTCGATCCAAGGGTATTCAAGGTCAACGATCCGCCGTGCTCGAAATGCCACGAGAATGGCATGGATTTTCATCTCCATAAAAATTTTAGTGGTTTGGGTATGGATTGGTTGCAATGGTTTTGCAAGAATTCAGACTGCGGGTATTATATCAACGTCGAGATCTTGTAAATCTGAATTTTTCATTTTAATTTTTTTTGCTCTTCATGATTTCCAACATAACAATTCATCATCTGTCAATTTGTTCGATTTCCAATTTTCTCTTCTAAATTTATGACATGAAATGCCTATGAACCAGGGGTAGCTGCAAAATCCGGTTCAAGAAGAGATCAAGGGGATATTTATTTGGATCAAGACGGTATTCTTTTATTTTCTCATAAACCAATGTGTTACCAAAACCTTAGACTCTCTATTTCAGAAGCGATAGTCCAATGACACGTTCGCGCCTCTTCCTTTACGGCGTCGGGTTCACGATAGCGTCCCTCGCCGCGTTTTTCATCCTTGCCGGGCTTGGCTGGCCGGGCGAAATCCATTTCTGCGTGGCAGATAACCATTGCTATTGCGAGATTATCCAGTGGAGCGCGATCGCGCGGCAGCCAGTGAACACGTGGTCGAACTTGGGTTGTGTGGTCGTTGGATTGGTCGTCCTTTGGCGCGTGGACAAGGCACCCGTTTCCGATTCAATTATTAAGGCAACGAGCAACCCCTTGCGGGAAAAAAGCGCCGAGTCGGCATTATACGGGTTCCTGGTCATATTCATAGGCATCGGGAGTATATTTTTCCACGGGGGAATGACCAACTACGGGGGGCTTCTCGACAACGTGGCAATGAACGCATACATCACGTTTCTAGTTTTGTACAATTTTGAACGATTGGGCGTTTTTTCCCGGCGTAATTGCATTATCCTCCTTATTCCCGTTAACATTGTGCTCGGGTGGCTTTCCATCCTTCCACATCTTGGCCGCGATATGTTCGCATGGGTCGTGGCCGTCGAGGTTGTCTTCGAGCTCGTGATCCTCGTGGCTGGCAAGTTCAATTACACACGATTGCGCCGCAGCTGGAAATTGTTCGTCGCGAGCCTGGCGACCTTCGGGGTCGCAATGTTGGCGTGGAATTTGAGCAAAACAGGTGCTCTGTTGTGTTTTCCCGACTCAGTCTGGCAGGGGCATGCCGGTTGGCATTTGATCGTGGCGTTGAGCACGTGGTTCATTTTCAAATACGTGCAATCGGAATTTAAGGTTGAAACAGCATCCTAACTTCCTGAATATTCAACATATTCATAGCTTCTACCAAAAGCAAGACAGACCCTCTTTAATATCATTTTTTATAATGTTAACCCAACAAACAACAACGAGGGATACAATTACGATAACGAAAAAAACACGGGTTTTGAATACCTTGATGATTTTGTGCGTCTTTTTGGTCGGATTGGCCATCACTTTCGTTGCGAGCCCTTCCACCCCGGGTTTACAAGAAGGTAATGGCAGGATCCATACCTCGGACGCAACATACACGTATGCAATCAATATATCACCCGTAACGCCGGCAAGCGATTATACCATTCGCCTGAACTTGAACGGCAGTTTCAATTACAGCGCTTGCAAGGCGAACGGTGATGATATTCGGTTCTACGATGTCGACAACATCTCGCTCTCGTATTGGATAGAGACCTGGAATGTAGGCGGGAAATCAACGATTTGGGTCAAGATTCCTCAAGCGGGAACGAGCGAGATTCGTATATCATATGGCGACAGTCTTGCGACTGCGGCATCGGATGGCGACGCCACGTTTGTCTTTTTCGACCATTTCACGGGCGCCGGGATCAACACGACATCGAAATGGAATGTGGTCACGGACATGTATAGCTCCGTTAACCAGACGGACGGCACTTACGCGTTGCTGGTGAGTAACCCACCCACGAAGGAGCGATCCGCGATATACATCGGCTTCAATGATTATTACTTGTCTGGAGGAACGATGATGCTCCAAAACGGCGTCTTTTATGACGGTGATTATTTCAAAAACAGGCGCGCATCGGATAGTACATACCAGCAAACTGCTTTCAATGCAGTCGACCAATGGCGCACGTATGACTTGTGCTGGATTTCAAGTAGTTCGATCAAGTATTACACGAACGACACCTTGAGGGCCACACATACGTCCGGGATCCCGGCGACCTCAATCCCGGTCAGTATTTGGGCATCAACGATTTATTCCGATACCGGTAACCGGTATGCTGGGTATCTACGATCGAAAACCACGAATCTTGGTCAAGCTGGTTACGCGTTCAGATGTTTGTCATGGGCAGATTATGATTACTCGTCATATTCCGTGTATGCGCAAGTCAAGGTCGATTGGTGCTTCGTTCGTCGTTGTACTGCGATCGAACCTGTCGCTACCCTACTCCTTCCATCCATCCCTGGTCCGACACCGATCATCTACAATTTGCCGTTTATGGAGAGCTTCGAATGGGGGAATATTCCCGCGGTGAATACAATTACCAATACCTTCGAACGGGTCAATGATTCAGGTGCGACTTACACGGGCTGGGACTCGAAGGAGTACAGTTCAAGTGGTGGTTTGTTACTGGCAAACAACTTCGTGAACACCACGATGCAGGACGGTTCCCAAGTCTTGCACATGGAAAATCGCGATGATGCTTCTTCTGGCTTCCATCATAGCCAGGTACGTGCGCTCTTCAACACTACTGGTTTTCTCAACAACCTGACCATCCGCTGCACGGTGCAAGGAAGTCGATATGACGGGGCAGCAGATAACAGCGCGGTGGCGATCTATATCATCGAAGACACGAACAACGATGGCTTGTTTGAAATCGGGGGCAATGATTTCCAGCTCGTATACGTCATGGATTTCAATGGCGTCCACGATACAGAAGGACCAATTGATCATTTCAAGTCCAACAAGATAGTCACCGCATGGGTGCCCATTTCGACGGATTGGGATGGTACCACGTGGTACAATATGCAGCGTAACATAACGACAGATTGGATCCATTACATGGGATGGGCGATGAACAAGACCAATCTCGCGGTCGTGATTACCAATTCACAGCGCGTGGATATGTCATCGACTGCATATTACATGTGGTCGAACTGGGATAATTTTACCCTCGGGAATGCGTTCTCGCCTGATTTAACGCCCCCCACGATAACGATCAACAGTCCTGCAAACGCAGCAGTCCTCGACTCGAATATAGTAAGCTTGAACGTGAACATCGTCGATGCAAACCTCGCTCATATGTGGTATGAACTGGATAGTGGCTCCTCCGTGAGCATGGTTTCAAACACGTCCTTCTCGGCAGCCGACGGTACGCACACGATAATCGTGTATGCGAATGATACGGCAGGTAACCTTGCATCGCGAACCGTTTCGTTCACAGTGGCTTCATCCGCGCCGCAAGTAGTCATTTTATCCCCCGGCAATCTCGTTTATCTCAGCAACGTTAATCTCGTGTTCCACGTGTCGAGCGTGGTACTTGATTCCATGTGGTACACGATAAATGGGAGCTCTCCCATTATTCTTGCTGGAAACACGACGATTTCTCTCGTTCAAGGCATATCCGTCATCACAGTTTATGCAAATGATAGCCTTGGCCGGATTGGTTCGGACTTGATTGTTGTTACTGCGAGTTTATTGCCTGTCATCACGATCAACAGCCCTGTGAATGCATCAATTCTCGGATCGAGCATGGTGAGCTTGATCGTAAACATAGTCGATGTTAACCTCGACAACATGTGGTATAAAGTGGATGATGGTCCCTCCGTGAGTATGGTCTCAAACACGTCTTTCTCGGCTGAAGATGGCAGTCACACGGTAACCATATTTGCCAATGACACGGAAGGAAATCTCGCATCGGAGACAGTTTCGTTCACCGTGGCTTCAACCGCGCCGCAAGTGGCCATCTTATCCCCCGGCAATCTCGTGTATCTTAGCAACGTTAACCTCGTGTTCCATGTATCGAGCACGGTACTTGATTCCATGTGGTACACGAAAAATGGAAGCACTCCCATTATTCTCGCTGGAAACACAACGATTTCCCTCGTTCAAGGCACATCCGTCATCACGGTTTATGCAAATGATAGCC
>JAUQYW010000485.1 GCA_030587525.1 Candidatus Sigynarchaeota archaeon
CGCCACGCGGCGCCGTCCGGCATTTTCCGGCATGTTCCCTTGAAATCGAATGGCTTCGAAGTGTCCTTGGCTCGTGCTTTCACGGTCGATCTCGCCTTTGAACCAGGAAGGTTGATTCTGGATGGCACCAGGATATTTAAAGTGACTCTGTTTACCCGCGATCGTCCTGCAAATCAATCGCATATCACGGCCTTGAGCAAGTTTAACATGACGAAGGCCGCGATCACCGTGGCAAGCAAGAGTACGGCTCTCCTGAGCGGTGGAATGATCGATGCAGCATTCGCGAGGAGAAAGAAGACGGCGATGATGTAAGGGATGGCATACACGACCGTCGCCACGATGTCCGTGCTCATACATTCGAGCAAGAAGACGACCATGAAGAGTGCCACGATCAAGAATGCCACGAGTGTCGAAAAAGATGCCACGAGATGTTCACCATTGCCGGATGCTGTTTCGTTCAAACTTTGTTCGGGTGTTGGATTCAAATCTAACACGTGTATTTAACCTTCGATAAATCTGCACGGACAAGAACGGGATAGGCTCCCTTCTCGATTCACGAAAAAAGATGCGTTGATCCTGGACGAATTGATCGCGCCGCTGTCCCGAAGCAATTCGATTGTTAAATACCCGATATCATTCGTATTTTGAGAAGAGGCTTGATGACCGAATCGTAAAGATTGCGCATCGAGTAACTACACACGTTTGTTGCGCGAGCCAAGACGGCCTGGGTCAACACCCGCTTGGTCCTCGTGGTTCTCGCTAGCAGGATATCCGCGGTGTATATTGCGGCCGCGGCGAGGTTGATCTGCTTTCGCATGATCTTCAATGTCATCGGTATCGAATCGATGATCTTGGACGCTTCCTTGCTCGTATCTCGCACAAATGCTTTCACGTCACGATCACCTCGCAGTTTCGTGTACCGCTTGCAGAAAGCAGCGTCGTGAGCCAAAGCAGTTGTCAATCGTTCCATATAGCCCTTGCTCTCGTGGACACGATATTTCAGCCGTCAGCGATGCTTGAAGGTGGGAACGTGTTTGAATATCATCTTGACCGTTACCCAGTGGCCGTGAGCTTGGAGCGCGTGGCAAAGTTCCTGGATCGTGAAGGGAACTGGAGACGCGCATTCCCGGGACGCGACGTACAGCGCGGTGGTGATAAAGGAAACGAGGTGATAACCCATCTTGCCCACGCAGGTAATGACCTTCGAATAAAGGCAGAGAGCCCGCTGCTGCACGACTGGCGAGATATCCAGGTCTTCGGCAGCCATTTTTACAATCGTCACGATGCCGTACCGATAGTAATGGTTGGCAAGGATGTATCGGGTCTCGAGGACGTCTTGCAAGCGGCGGAACAAGAGTTGCTTGTGGTGTGGTAAAGGCGCATGCTTCGCATCGCGGAAGTGTCGGGTGTTGGAATAACCAATGTAGCTTCCGAGGGAGGATGCGAGGTCGGCGTGCTTGCCGTGGACGGCTGCTTGCTCCGGCGATCGCACGTCGCAGCAATAGTGCGAGGCCATGGAAGAGTCGTCGTCGACGTAGTTGATGCCTTGAACGATCCCGCAACGCGGGCAAGTGTAGCCAGTCCTTAGCAACACGAGGGGAGCGTGGCACGACGTGCAGGTCGTGCGCGAACCGTCGAGAACGGGAGCGGATTCCATTCTACACGCGCTTGTCATTCCATTCCATCCGACCCCGCATCGTTTACACTCGTCGAGGAACTATGTTATAAAGGCACGATCTCCGAAACGATGGTGAAAATAATTCCTGGATGGATCGGATCTTTCATGCTCATCTACTCGACGTCGCATTCTTGATAGCAGTGACTTTCTTCAAGATTGGCTTGATGACCGCACCATAATGATCCCGTATCGAGTAGTCCCGCACGCCCGTTGCGTGTGCCAAGATGGCTTGCGTCAGCACGCGCTTGGTGCCGGTCGCTCGGGCCATCACGGTATCCGCCGCGTAGATCGAGGCGGCGGCGAGGATGAACGGGTTCCGGGCCAATCTCGCGGGACGCGGGATGGCATCGAGAATTCGAGTCGCCCGGGC
>JAUQYW010000542.1 GCA_030587525.1 Candidatus Sigynarchaeota archaeon
TCCTTCCCAAATAACTCCGCGAGCTCCTTGCGAATAGCACGCTTGCCAAGGGGCTTATCTTCCGCCTTCGGTGCATCTTGCGTGCTGTCCCGTGTCGATTTCATCAGTTTCATCGTCCGTGGTTCATCCGTCCTGAGTATGGTCAAAAAAAGATGGAATTTTGCTTTTTTAAATGACTCGTATATCTTGGTACGGGATGAAATTTCCCTCTAATTTTGATTTTTACTTTTTGGTGACATCAAAAAATTAAAGGGAATGAATATAAACGGTTCAGAAAAGGGCGAAATTCGAGGGAAAGCTTTTAAATTGAATAGAAAAGGATGGAGATACGCGGGAAATTCCAGAAAGAATTTCGGATTATTAACTAGCCTTATAACGGACCAGATAGACCGTTTTCATCGACTATGAGTTTAGATTGGACCCCGGCGAGGAGGATTTCGCCGAAATCACAAGGAAACATAGGAATTATTACCACTAGCAAAAGTTCAAAAATTCCATATAAGTGTCAATCGCATTGAACGGCTGAAGTAAAAGCACCAATTATGAACATTAAGCACACACCTATTCACAACACCATTCTGAAGATACACCTTCATATTTCCCGTTATTTTCTAGAAAGCATCCTTCTTTTCCCGTTAATTTTATGCCTAATTCCCGTTTATTTTTATAATACACACGTCCCGATTAGATCCAGACATCCAACTACATGAAATGCACGAATATAAAGAATGCTGGTTTAACATGGACGGGCGCTGGAGACTCGTCTTGGCATTTAACGAGGTGGCGGGACGGGTGAAAAAGGTAGGCGGTGAAAGGGTGCGCTTCAGAAATTCTTGGCACCAATAGCGATCCGCGCGATGTCGATGGCCGTCAAGCGCACGGGGATGACCTCGAAATCGGGTTCTTCCCGCGATTCCTCGACCGGGGATACCTTGGGTGCGGGTATCTCGGCGACCTTGCGCTCGTCACGTGCCTGGGCGATGGCGCGAGCGACGGACGGGCGGAACGACGCGAAATCATCTTGTTCGCTCATGGCGTCCATGGCCTGGCGGAGGCTGTCGGTCGCCTCGCGGACCTCCGACCACGCGGGGATGTCTGGTTGACGTGCTTGGTTGCCCATGCAGTGACCGAGCGATAAATGTATTTAAGGTAAACGCGCTTTTCGTTTAAATCCCTTCAAGCGGAAAGGACGGTACGGGGCATCAACGTGGAGGTAGCGAAGGAAATCAGCGGAGCGGCAAGATTATCGCTTTCAAATGCTTAATCGCTCCGAGCCGCGTGAAGCAGCAGGCACCCTCCACGGCAATTTTCCTCTCTTTCTATCTCCCGCACGTACAGAAATTTCGTCGACCATGGATGTTCAAGGCACGGATTGTCGGGGTATTTATCTGGTGATCGGATGTGATGGTGAGCAAAATGACAGAATCTGCACAAGTCGAACCGAGCGGCGACGGGCTCGTCGTCGACACGACCAAGCAATACAAGCCAAGCGCCGGACAGTGCCCGCAGTGCGGGCATTACAAAACCTGGGATTTTAAAATCACGAATCCCAAGACAGGTAAAGGTATGCCCGGACACGTGACGAAGGAAGGCTTCAAGATCGGCGACGGAAACTGCCCGTATTGGAATAATCTCCAGAAGCTGAACGCGGCGAAGGCCGAGAAGAAGGCACAAGCAGCAACCCGGCAACCACCTGCCCCCGCGGGTCAAGCAATGCAGAACGTCGTGACATCGATGGCACCCCGCCAAGCATCGCAGCAAGCAATACCTGCGGAGGGCTTCGTCCTCGTGACCATCGGCACGATGCGCGTCGAGCTCGCCCGCTCCGAAGCGGTACGGATTGCCAAGGAAATCATCGACCAACTGGAATGAAGGCGGGTGCATAACGATGACTGCCAATATCGACCATTATTGCTTGTTCTGCGGCAAAACGCTGAGGGGTGCCGAGCCACACGTGCGAAAGTGCGTGCTGGGCGGCGAATGCTGCAAAACGTGCGCCGCGGCGTGCGCGCTGGATCGGTGTTGCAGGTTGAAATGACCGGGTGGTCTTGCTAAGGTGCGATAGTTTAAATAGGCGAATTGGGACATAAATCTTAGGTCTTTTCCAAAACTTTTACCGGGGCTGCGTCCCCCATCCAGGATGCGGTTCCGGGCTTTTTTTCTGGATTCCACGAGTTTGGTAAATGCGCTAATCTTAGCACGCTTAACAATAATGGTGCTATGCTTCATGGCTCGCACGGTCTGGACACGGGTCTAAGATCGATGCACGGGATGATGGACGGGATGACGGGATGGCGTTCCATGGTATCCCGGTACTTGCGCCTCATGGAGACTGGCGATGGTATCCACGGCGGGAATCCGATGCCGCCTTCGATTCTTTCAAATTTAAATAGCATGATTAAGGAAACATGTACGGGGTTCATTTCATGACAAAAGCAAAGCGGGCATTGATCATCATCATGCTAATCGCGGGCGTGGCCATGATCATCACGGGTATCTTGTTCAAGGTTCAAGTGCCCGCTCTGAATAATGCCATAAACGATTGTTTGAGGGATTGCTTATTCGACTGCACGGGGTGCTACCCGCGAATTCCTAGTTTCATGCAATTACGTGACCTGTACGATCTGCTTTGGATTCCGACGTGCCTGGGTGGTGCAAGTCTTGCAATCATCGCCCGCCTCATGACGACCGATTCTCCCGTGAAAAAAACTGCATCCTGAAGGTCGGTCCGCCTCAGCACGCGACCCTCTTCCTGGTGCGATCACCCCACCTTCGGGTTTGGGACGCACGAGCTTGATGATCACCCAACAGATCCAGGTCGGCGAGATTCTGGAGTCATCAAGCTGGGCGCCTCTCTATCCATTTACTGGTCTCTCAAGAATGATTGGTCAGAAGCAAGGTTTACACTCCAATACCGATATGCATCGGCTTCCTAAGTGATAACGCGATCGCGGATCAAAGTGGTAACACCCGCTCGCCAAAGTGGCGAGAATTTGGCGAGAAAAAATGTGAAAATTTTTTAGAACAAATTTGCAATCCTATTGTAGCGATTGCCACGATTAAGAAATGATGTTCATGAAAAAGCATGATAAACCCGAGGAGATAAGCCTTCTTGTCACCGAGATTAACAAAGCGTCTGTTGGACGTGGCTTGTGCTCAGCAGGCATTCTTGTTGCTCGCCGGTTAAACCTCAAGGCCGGAGAAATCGTTGAGATTTCCGGTAATAAAACCACGGCTGGCATATTTTTTCCGAATTCAGAAGATGAGGGAAAGCAAATCATCCGCATGGATAGCCTAGTTCGTCTCAATGCTGGAACGGAACTTGGCGAGATCGTCAAGATGAAAAAGGCAAGGCTCAAACCAGCCAGGCACGTTGTCATCGGGCCAACTAGCTCAAAAGCGCAGTTTCAGCCCCGGAAGATCCGTGACTTACTAATGAACCGGCCGGTCATCAAGGGGGACAACCTGGTTATCATAGACATGGTCCACACCGAATCCCTTGCCGACACCAAATCCGACCCCGATACGATGGTCCTGGCAAATTGGTTGCCGACTATTAATGGAATCAAGCGGAAAAGGTCTTTCACGCTTGGCGAGTTTCGGCTCGTAGTGCTGGAAACAACCCCCGAAGAATGTATCGTCCAGATCACCCCGGCCACGAAAATCGAGATAAATGAAACTAAGATCGTGCCGGGATAAAGGAAGATTCCTTTACCATTACCGATGGCATATATGTGGTAATCTGCAGCCCACTTTCTCTTGCCCTTTTTCCTTTAATGTCTTGAAAAAGAGCCATATGTGGTACCCATGCCCCGGCGAATGACCAAGCCCGAAGTCACCAAACGACTCGCGATCAAGGCGGTGCTTGGCGCGAACCTACCCGCGAAGCGACAGCACGTCGCGGCGCTGTTCCAGACGAGTTTGCGGGTGGTGACCGATGCAGCACGGCACACGACGGCGCAGTTGGCAGCGATGCTCGCCATCGCACCAGCACCACGGCCACGCGCTCGCGTGGCAGTACCAACAGCGTCCGCGGTAGGACATCCCACCACTCCACGGCGCCCAGGGTCAAGAGCACGTGCTAAGCTCGAAAAGCCAGAACATACTGTCGAGTACGAGGAGCAAGTGGACTTCGATGTGCCGGAGCCGGTGATTGACGATGAAGCGCAAGAGAAAGCGATCACGAAAGCCATCGAAGAGCAAGATAGGAAGCTGCGAGAAGGGAAGGGAACGGAAGTCGAATGAAATGCACTTCACAAATTGCGTCCTCCCCTTTCCTTTATCGGTAATTCGAGACTGGTCATTGGCGTGATCGAATCCAGCAACTTGCTGGGCGAGCGGCCGGAGCCGCCCTTCAAGACCGGTACGCAGGCGCTGGACGCGCTGCTGTCGCCGGGCTTCCCGGCAGACAAGGGCGACCCGGCAAAGACGACCGGCGGCATTTTGCCGGGCGTGGTGCACGTGCTGGTGGGGCCGACATGGCTGCTGGCGCGGGTGTTGATGCACGTGGCCATCTCGTGCCAATTACCCGTGGACAAGGGAGGCCTGGGCTGCGAGCGGGTCATCTACGGGCTGTTCGACAATGCGACGGATCCGCACGACATGGCCTCGGAAGCCCGGGCGCTCGGCATGGACCCGGCCGTAGCGCTGGAACGGGTCGTGATCGCACGGGGGTTCAACTGGGACCAGTCGGTCGAGATCGTGGCCAAGAAGGTGCCGGAGCAGGCGGCGCCGGGGTCGGTCGTGCTGCTGTCGGGGCTCACGTCGCAGATGGAGCCAGCGGACCCGCGGTCGTTCGAGGAGCTGCAAGAAATGATAGGCGGCATCAAGCGGTGCCTGGAGCGGCCGCCGATATGGGTCGTGGCGACGTCGCCGGTGGCGCAGGGGTCGGTGTTCAAGCCGGTTGGCGGGAATAACCTGCTGCACTTCGCCGGGTGCATCGTGGCCGTGACGCGGCGGCAGCAGCAGTCGGCAACGACAACGATCGTGGAGTACCGTCTGGTGAAACACCCGCAGGCGCCGGAGCGGGTGACCAAGGAGTTTTTCGTGAAGGAACCGGCGCGGAAACGAAAGCGGAAGGGAGAGTTGTCGGCGTTCCGCACGCTGGAGGATTTTCTCTGACATTTTCCCTTAAATTGTTCGAGTGCTCGATGCTGATGGTATATGCTCATGGCAATGAGATCCACGACGTTCAACCGCGAAAGGCTCCGGCAAGAAAACCTGGCGTGGCGGCGGGCGATGGTGCAAGACCGGCGGCGTTACAAGTATTTCAAGCGGTTCGCAAAGCCGCTCCTGGACGATTGATAGACCTTTAAATTATTTTCATTATAATGATATGAATTATGACGACGATCATAACACCATCGGCAAACTATATCTCTGCACAAATCAAGAGCAAGGCATCCCCGTGCTCGTCTAGAAAATGTGACGTGGTCTCTACAAGTCGTTTCAACCAATCCGCAATATACGAATCTAGCATATCTTCCAAAGCAAGCGTCATTGCTCGTAAAATATCCTTCCGTATTTCGCGATCATCAAAGATGAGTCTTATCACGTCCGTGGATTTTAGGATAGCCTGAAGGATGCTGTTTGAAAGCTTTTCAGGAAGATGCTTGATGATGGCGTTGAATATAATCCCATGTTCATCCTCCGGTTGTTCTCCCGTGAAAAAATCCCCGTGGAGGGCTATATGCCTCAAGCACTCTTGAAACGCTGCATTAGACTTGATGGCCTTCACGAGGTCCCGAGCGTTGAGATAATCACCGAGCTTGTAAGGTAAATGGCCACCTGCCATCGCATCTGCGCCAAGGATGTCTTGAATCATTATATCGACGCCGCATTCATCCTGAAACTCGCCATTCTCGGTGAAATAATCACATAGGGGCAATTCGAGCAATTGGGCTACGCTTACATAGTAATACTCGATATTCTCGGGAAGGGCGAGGTTTTCAAGAGAATCCTCACCGCGTGGATTGCCAACAACTGATGGTTTCAAGGGCTTCGGCTTATCCTTGAATTCTGATTTGAATCTTAGATTAAATTCTTCGATATTCCTCGTCGCATTTCGAAGAAACATCACCCTGGCCTCCGCGCCTTTTATCGTCATCTCGGCAATTGCAGCAAGCCCTGTTCTATCCTGCAAGGGATTATCGGCAATCCACTTCAGCCAGCGTCGATAGACTTTCCCGGGATTCCCGCATTCAACTCCCGCATCATTCAAGATTCGCGCCATAATGAAGAGCTGATAAAAATTAATACCTAAAATGTTGAGAATCTTATTTTCATCTGCAACCGGCATTTCAACCAATTCGCGGAGATGATCCATGATCCGCTTTGCTGTTTGAAAATCATTTCTCACGATCGCTTTAGAGAACTCGGCTACAATCTTGTCGTACGTGATCCCTTCACGTGCTGTATAATCATAATCGAGGTCCATGAAAGGTTTTCTTCCACGAGGCGCAAATTTCCTATTAAGGAACGCCTTCACGAGCGAATATTCCTTGAAGGACAACAGGATAAATGAAAAATCGGTCTGGCTAACATTATGAATTCCTTGTTTTATCAGGTCGACAAAGTATGCGCCAATTTTTTGTGCTCCTTCATCGAACCCCATGAGCGTAAAGGCGTAATATAGCCCCAGCCCGGCACTATCAGGAATACCGATGTCTGGTATTTCCATATTGGTGATACTTCTAAAATTCTGCAAGAAGAGAAGCCGAACCTGGGAAAAGTCTTCCAAGTTAAAGAAATGCGCTGCCCATATCATGGCCTGCCCCAGGTCTTCGACTTTCAAGAGATTCATGGAACGTTTTAGCCTGTCTTGAATATTAATAAACATTTATCCCAGCCTCGGATTCTTTCACTTGTTTTTATTTACCTACCTACATTTCTCGTATTGACTAAGTGCCTTGATCCACGGAATTTACTAGGTTTTCCATGAGATTTAAATCCGTCGTGCCGTGAACGGATCACGTGCATCCCGCGGTTACCTTTCTTGTTGCATTCACGGTCGTGATGGCAATTCTTGCATTCTTTAAACGAATCAAGGTTCACGGCCAGCATGGTATAGGTAATGGGAAAAACGAGGCACCATCGCTTGTCGTTTCGGACTAGAAAATTCGCCATCAGGTCGATGACCCGCTGTCGATGCTGCCAGTGAACGCGATGTTCCCCGAAGACATGATACCGGGCATGGCACCTACTCTTGGCGACGTGGCATCGGCCCTCCAAGCTGGTTTTACTTTGCTAGCATGGTTGGGGCTAGCTATGGGGCTCGTGGCGGCGCTGTCGGCGTGGAAGCTCAAGGCGATGGACAAGCCGTGAGCACGTGCTGGCGATCTAACCTTTTCTATTCTTTTTTTACATATCATGGCTTCTTGCCGAACCGCTTCTCGTAGAGCGAATCGATCCAGTCGGCAACGGCCGCCTTCCATGGCTCGTCCCGGCGGCTCGCGTTGCTGGAGATGAGGGCGCGTGGGCTCATGCCGAGCTCCTTGGCTTTGCGGATCGTATCTTCGCCGACCTTGCACTTGTACTTGGCCAAACTCCAGGTCACCGGGCGCTTCCTACGTTTCGTCATGGCGGGATCCCGTCTCACGCCCTTCGTCTCTTTCCAGCGTGCCATAGAGTTCCCTGGATCGCTTGAAGAACATCCGCTCTCGCTCTTCGAGGCCCTCCAAGGCATCTTGAAAGGTTTCGGGAGCGAATGATGCAAGTTTCGCAAGAAATTCGGGACTTGCATTGCTAGAGCGTAAATTCGGTACGGCCTTCCATTTCTCCGAACAATCCTTTATCTCGTGCACGTGCGATTCATTTTCTCGCTTCGATTTCTTCTTTTTCATCGTCCCACGCTTCCTTCTCTAATGGATTCAGAAATTGCAAAAACTTTGGGCTTGCATGGCAGGCATCAAGGTGCATTCTGGTCCTCTTCATCTTTCACTTCTTCCAAGCCATGGAGCGTGGTCTTTTTCTTGCCGAAATAAGCAGTGATTTCGTCGATGGACTTCCACGGCGTCGAGTCCATGATGCGCTGCAGCGATGCGATGCGCTGCTTGATGAGGGCATTGATGTCCGCTTCTGAAGGGGTGACTACTCGATGACTGGATTCGCTCACGAGCCCTAGCGACATCCTGATCACCAGCACGCCCATGGACAATGCGCTTGAGGCGATTATACCTATCCGGTCGAGGAATTCCTTGTCCTCGGTCGAGATGGTCGTGCTGATCTCGATGCGCTTCGGGGAAGTTCCTTCGGTCATAACGCGATCCTCGAAGCGCTGCTATATCAGCCTTCGCTATACGCACGATAGCGCACGAGTGGGCAACCGGCGGGGATCCAGTAACTCGGGTTGCTGGACGACACATGATTTTCTCGGGAAAGCCATAAATACGTGGTTATCGTGTAGTTTCTTGCCACAAATTGTATAGACCGATAAAAATGACGACCAAGCGGCCCCCGCAAGATATGCTGCAATTGCAGAAGTTGAAGGGGGAATTCCTTGACGAAAACGTGAAATTGATCAAAGCTGGGATCGCGGCGATCAAGGTTCTTGAAAGCGAAGGAAAGAAGGAGGACGCCGTCCACTATCTCGATGAAACGGCTAGCCATTCCGAAAAAGCAGTCAGATTGCTTGATGAAATAGAGAAACTAGAAGGTACCGATTGAAAAATCAGTTTAATCTCCGAGTTTGTCATTGAAAAAAGGAAGATATTTTCATTCTTGTTTCAACCGGGGCGCAAGCATGGTCATATACATGACAAGCGCACCCACGAGGATGGCTGCTACCAGCACGAGCAAGCCTTCCATGCCCATGGCAGGGCGCAGCAGCGAACCGAGAAAACCGCCGATTACACCCCCGCCAGACAAGAACAGCACAAAAACCTGGTAGGTGGCACCCTTGCGCGCCCCCTTGACCACGTCCATGAGCACGCGGTCGGCGGCGAGCGTGAACACCATGGCGCCCGTTCCCTTTGCCGTGACCCACACGAGGTAGACGGGCAAGTTAGGGGCGAGCCACGGCAAGCCGGCATAGAACGCAGCCGCGACAATGATGGACGGGATGACGAGCTTGCTGAGGTTCGTACCCATAGCCCTATGGGACGCGGCAATGGCGCCCACGATACCGAAGGCAATGGCCGCTCCGAGCAGCTCGGTGAGGTAATACTGCGTGGGAAGGCCACCGTACTTGGCGATTAACCACGGCTCGAGCTGGACGTTGACGAGGCCCTCGCTGAGCGTGGAGAGCAGCATGAGGATGCTCGCGATCCACAAGGTCGTCTTGTATGACGCCGGTATCGTGTCCCTTTCACGACCGATCAGCTCCTGCACTTGCCCGCGGGTTATCATGGGCTCTTGGATCATGAATGTCAGGACGGTGCCGATGCCGATCATGACAGCCATGGCGGCAAGGAACCAAGGCCACGCGCTGCCGACAAGAAACGAGCCGAGGCCGTAGGCGATCATGATGCCGCCGATGGCGCCGGCGCGTGCCATGGCTTGTACCTTGTTCTTTTCAACCTTGGTCGTGGCGACGTCGAGCAAGAGGGCATCGGTCGACACATCGATGAGCGCCTCACCGATGCCGTAGACCACGAGGGCGACGAGCACGACGATGAAGCCCGCGGATATCGCCGGGTTTGGCAATGTGAGGAGTAGGGCGACGGATGCGATGTAGAGGATGTTGCAGAGGGTCATGTAGGGCTTGCGACGCCGCTGCCCTAGCGGGCGCATATCATTCCAATACCCCAATAACGGACGGGCGAAGCCGGCCACCGTCGCGATCGACACGAGGCCTTGCGTTGAAGCCGCGGGCACGCCGCTGGTGATCTCGAAGTGGTAGGCGATGAACGCCGTGAGCAAGATATAGAACGCGCCGCGGGCCGCCTTCGTAGCAGTGATGGCCCAGACGATTGCACGCGACACGATATTCTCGGTTATTTTCTGAGATGTGAATTGTCCAGTCATATCATATCACCGATTCCTTTCGCTTCTTGATATTTAAATGAAAATCTCGTCGATCATCCAATCTGGAACGGGAGAGCACCTAACCAACGCGGCCCTCCTTGATATCATCGGAGAAGATTTCTAATGCAGTGGCAAGCTCGTCATCCACACCTTCGGTAAACGCCATTGCATGGATCACGTCTCGAATGAAGGATCGCGGTGTTGCAGGGACTGAAGGCGAGCTAGACCCCGGCCCAGCTCCTTTCCAGGATAACAATACATTCTGTACCTCCGATATCATGTTCTTGATTATCAACTGCATCGCATTCACTTCAATAGCTCGGGCGATGATATAATTGCATCGGTCCCGGCATATTCCTATTGTAGTGGCAAGGATTTAATCGTATCGGAAGGTTCACAAGTACACGGGAAAGGCTATGCCCACGGCAAGAAAGAATCCTTCATCCATCGTGACGCAAATATACGACGTGCTCAAGCAAGGTGGAGCAAAGACCACGAACGAAATCGCCATCGCAATCAATTCGAACACGAGCACGGTGAAAAAATGGGTGGACTTGATCGAGACCGTGCAACGATTCGATAAACTCGTGGTTGAACGCGCAAAAAACATCACGGTGGTGCGGCTGGAAAGGAAAGCAGGATAATCTGAGCCATACCTTGCCACTTTTTGCTTTTATAGGGATATCACGCTATGCGTGCGTGGTGTAAATCATCATGGAACGACCAGCTACCACGCTCGCAAGCGAAACGACCGACGGCCGTTGCCCGCGATGCGGATCGGAAGCAAAATTCCACTTGACGTTCGAGAACGGCGCGAAGACATACCATTGTTGCATCATCTGCACGAAAGTATTTCCCGTGCCGAGGAATTCAGCAATATCGAGCACCACGGCTGGAAACCTGGCCTCGACCGCCACGTGAACTACCAACTATTTTTTTTATTTTCCTTATAAACAAAGGCTCCCCGGCCAGCCATCTCTCGGATCGTGAGGCTTATGATAATGGAAAACGTAAATAGTCCCGCGATTTACGTCCAGCATATCAGCTTCGATGAGTTCTGGGCGCGATCGCGGTTCAAGAGCATCATTCCCGGGCTTGACCTGGGGGCACAAGTGCGACAAGCGTTTGGCGAGATGGAGCAAGGTAGCGGGTTCGCGTCGTTCCTTGCGTGCAAATCTGATGAAGGAATACTCGGATCGCTGGCGGTGTTCAAGGACCCGTGGTACCGGTCGGCAAAGCGGGATAACGTGGCGTGCTTCGGCCTCGCGACCGCGCGGGATGCCAACACGCTCTCAAAGCTCATACTGGCGGCGCGGGACGCGGCTGAAAAGGCGGGATGCAAGGCGCTGCGCGGTCCCGTGAACGTGCCTCGCATCTTCTTCGGGTACGGCATCCAGGTGTCGGGGTTCGGGCAGCCGATCGTCGCAGGGACATCGGTAAACACGCAAGACGAGGCAGATCCTTTTTTGGAACTTGAAACGGATGACTTTTTTGACCGCGTGGACAAATACTACAACCTGTCGCAAGACTTCGCCAAGACCAGGACCTATATCAACACGATCACGCTTGACCGGAGCTTTAACATCGTGAATCCCAATCTCGACAATTGCAGGGATATTACCGAACGCGTCGCGGACATGATGAATCGCTTGCTGGGGTACCGGCCCGATTATCAACTGACGTCCGCAGAAAGGCTCGCCGGGGCGGCCAAGGCGTACAAGCTGGTGCCGCGCGGGGAACGATTGCTAGCGTTTTACTTCGACGGCGACGAGCTGGCTGGAGGGGTCATCATGCAACCCGACTGGTTCCAGGTCTTCGCCGGG